>JBDLVB010000041.1:0-6717 GCA_039805005.1 Actinomycetota bacterium | reverse complement strand
GCCCGATTCGAAAATCCAAACAATCAATACGGCGTAGAAAGCGATGACAAGAACGGTAAGCCCTGTGAGAACCCAGCCCAGAATTACGCCAGCTTTTGCCAGGCTTCTGTTGGTCTCGACGATCTGACCCTTGTTCATCTGACCAAGAGCTATGTGGCCCATGATCGCGCCAGCAATCGGTATTAGAAAAGCAAACACTAGCGCTAAGACTGGAAGCGCGCTGTCGCTTGCTGGCTGGTTGTTTTGTGCTGTTGGGTTACTCATGATTTCTTCTTTCCTTCCCCCAATGGGAAATCTCAACAAAATCAGAATACATTGGTCTGCAAGTTATTCGGATATTGAATTTGTTTGTCTTACAACTCTTTATTTGTAGGTGAGTGAGCCAAAGAATCCTGACATTCCAAGAACCAGAGTTAGAAATGGCAAGAAAATAAGGGCTAGGCCAGTAATTGCCCAGCCTGCAATTACAGCTGCAAGGGCTAGAGTCCTGTTCAGTGAGCTGATTTGACCTGATCTCATGTCTTTGAGTGCAACGTGGCCAAGGATTGCGCCAACCGGCGGAAGGAGGAATGCCAGTACCAGGGCCCAAGTAGGCATGGAACTAAGTCTTCCGAATTCTTTTTGGTAATTTAGCCGATTACTCATCACCCATGTTTTCCTTCCCCCCTTGGGAACTTAGCCAGAAACTAATCCAACAATAAAGCAGGTTCTTCAATTACTGAAGCAACATCTTGAACAAATCGGCTTGCAACGTCACCGTCTACCACTCGGTGATCGAAGGTGGCTCCAATAGTTGTTACCTGTCTAATCAGAATCTCATTGTCGACAACCCATGGCTTAGGTCTAATAGAACCTAGAGCAACAATTCCTACTTCACCTGGGTTCAAAATTGGAGTTCCAGTGTCAACACCGAAGACACCGATGTTGGTGACGGTAATAGTTCCGTTGGCCATGTCCGCAGGAGTTGTCTTTCCTTCACGAGCAGTTGCAGCAAGTTTTTCTAAAGCCATAGCAAGTTCAAGCATCGACATCTTGTCCGCGTCTTTGATGTTCGGAACAATAAGACCTCTTGGTGTTGCTGCTGCAACTCCGAAGTTCACATAGTTGTGAACAATGATTTCTGTGTCGGTCCAAGTTGAGTTAACTGTTGGGTTTCTTCTTGCAGCCCAGATCATTGCCTTAGCCATAATCAAAAGTGGTGTGACTTTGACTCCAGCAAAGTCAGCACTTGCTTTTAGTCTCTTCACATATTCCATGGTTCGGGTTGCATCAACATCGACGAAGATGCTTACGTGAGGAGCAGTGAATGCTGATTGAACCATTGCCGTTGCAATAGCTTTTCTAACTCCTTTAACAGGAATTCTTTCTTCGCGTTCGGTTTTTGGTTCTGGAGTTGTTTGATTCTTAAACACACTCGCAACTTGTGCAGCTGCTAGAACATCTTCTCTTGTTACTTCACCAGAGACGCCAGTTGCTTTAACTTTTGCGATGTCAACATTCATGTCTTTTGCAAGTTTGCGAATTGGTGGCTTAGCCAACACAACATCTGCTGTTGGAACAATTGCAATTAGATCTGTTCCAGGAGCAGTTGCATTTGCAAGTGATGCTGCAGCTGCTAGTGGAGCAACTCCGCGTCTTCTTCTACTTGGTGCAGCTGCTGAAACTCCATAACCAACAAGATTAGGTTGCGGTTTTTCTTCAGCACCTGAAGATGAAACTTCTGAAACTGTTTCAATTGCTTCTGTAGTAACTGCATTTTGTGCAACTGCAACGTGCATTGAAGTAGGTGCGCTTCCTGCGGCAACTGCCGCTGTAGCTTCAGTGACTTCAACACCAATGATTGGTGAACCAACATTTACTGTGTCACCTTCATTTGCAAGAAGTTGTGTAACTACTCCAGCAAACGGACATGGAAGTTCAACTAGTGACTTTGCTGTTTCAATTTCAACAATGATCTGATTGACAGATACAGTGTCGCCAACTTTAACTTTCCAAGAAACAATCTCTGCTTCAGTAAGTCCTTCGCCAACATCGGGCAAATCAAAATATGCAATCTGTGACATTGATTCCGCCCTAGTAAGCCAACACTCGATCGACAGCTTCCATCAAGCGGTCGGCATCCGGTAAAAATAGTTCTTCAAGTTTGGCAGCAGGATATGGAACATCGAATCCGCCGACTCTAATAACTGGAGCCTCTAGGTGATAGAAGCAAAGCTCAGCAATCTTCGCTGCAATCTCAGATGAGATGCTTACGAAGGTTGAGGCCTCATGGGTAACGATAAGTCTTCCGGTTCTCTTGACTGATTCAACGATGTGTCCAAAGTCGATTGGCGACATAGATCTGATGTCAATAACTTCAATGTTGATGCCTTCAGCAGCTGCGTTCTCAGCCGCCTGCAGAGCAGTCACAACCATTGGTCCATAGGTTGCGATTGTCACATCAGAGCCCTGGCGAACAGTTGCAGCAGTGTGCAGGGACATCGGTGCGTGGTCAAGGTTTACCTGACCTTTTTGCCAATAACGTCTCTTTGGTTCGAAGAATAGAACAGGGTCTCTTGACTCAATTGCCTGCTGAATCATCCAGTAAGCATCGTTGGCATTAGATGGGCTCACAACTCGAAGACCAGCGGTGTGCGCGAAGTATGCTTCAGGTGATTCGCTGTGGTGTTCAACAGCACCAATCCCACCGCCGTAAGGAACACGGACTACGACCGGCATATCGAAATAGCCTTCGCTTCGGTTTGTTAGCTTTGCCAACTGACTTACGATTTGGTCGAAAGCCGGATAAATAAAACCATCAAACTGAATTTCTGCAATTGGACGGAAACCACGCATTGCTAATCCAATTGCAGTTCCAATAATTCCTGATTCAGCAATAGGTGAATTGAAAACTCTCTTTGATCCGAACTCATCGAGTAGTCCCTCAGTCACTCGGAATACTCCACCAAGTTGAGCAACGTCTTCACCGAATACAAGAACCTTTGAATTGTCTTGCATTGATTTACGAATACCTGCGTTGATTGCTTTTGCAATTGAAAGCTCTGCGAAATTACTCATTAGTGAGTACCTCCATATCGAGGAGTTTCTTCACCGTTGCTAATAGGATCATGTCCATCCAAAGATTCTTCATAACCCTGCAACCAAGCTCTTTGTTCCTCAATAAGCGGGTGAGGTTCTGAGTAAACGTGATCGAACATAAGTTCCATCGGAGGCTCAGGCATTGCAAAAGTTTTCTCGCGAAGATCTGCAGCGAGAGCATCTCCTGCGATTTTCACTTCGTCAAAAAAGTCTTGACCTATTCCCTGCTTGCGAAGGAATCTTTCAAATCTAATTAGTGGATCCTTTGCAGCCCACTCAGCAACTTCTGCTGGGTCACGATATTTAGAAGGATCGTCGCTTGTTGTGTGAGCACCGATTCTGTAAGTAAGAGCTTCAATCAATGAAGGGCCCTTGCCGTTACGTGCATCATCCATGTTCTTCTTCGTAACTGCATAGCAAGCAAGTACGTCGTTACCATCAACACGAATACCTGGAACACCAAAACCTTCTCCTCTTTTGTATAGAGGTACTTTTGTTTGTGTTCCAACAGGAGATGAAATTGCCCACTGGTTGTTTTGACAGAAGAAAACTTGTGGAGTGTTATTTGTGGCAGCGAAAAGGAATGCTTCGCTCACGTCACCTTCAGCTGTTGCACCATCACCGAAATATGTAATGACTGCTAAGTCTTTTTCTGGATCTCCGGTTCCAACAAGGCCTTCGAAGTTAATGCCCATTGCGTAACCGGTCGCGTGCAAAACCTGGGTACCCAAAACAATTGCGTATAAGTGGAATCTATTTTCTTTTGGGTTCCAACCACCGTGATTAACTCCACGGAAAGTTTTGATGATCGACATCAAATCGACACCGTGAGTAATTGCTACTCCGTGTTCTCTATAAGAAGGGAAGATGTGGTCGTTTGGACCTACGCCGTAGCCTGAACCGATTTGGGCAGCCTCTTGTCCAATCGCTGAAACCCACAGACCCATCTGGCCTTGACGTTGTAAAGCAGTTGCCTCTTCATCAAATCGACGAATACGAGCCATGTCTCTATAGAACTTAAGGAAGTCTGCTTCTCTGAGCTGTCTGACTATATCGCCGTAAACAGCATGTTCTTTTGGCTCGATGAAATCGCCGTCAACTGTCAGCAGTTGAACCATAGGAATTTCTGAAGAATTGGCGTTCACAGATACCAATTTACTTTAGGGGTGGCACAATAAATCACATGAAACGTTTTCTTATTAGCACCATCATCAACGGACTGGGTATTTGGCTGGTTTCAGCAATCATTCCTGGAATCGGTCTAAAGCCATACGGTGGCGGTGAATTGTGGCAATTAATCGCTACTTTGCTAGTAATTGGTGCCATTTTTGGTCTTATTAACGCCGTTATTGCCCCAGTTATCAAGGTAATTGCGTTCCCTCTATACCTTTTGACCTTTGGACTAATTTCATTCGTTATTAATGGTGCCCTTCTTCTATTGGTGGCATGGATCAGCCAGCAGCTAAGTCCTGATACTTTCACCATCGAAGGATTCACCACTGAAGGTCTAGCTATTGAGTCTCTAGGCTGGGCAATCTTGGCTTCTATTGTCATCAGCATTTGCTCATTCATTGGGCGAGGCATCTTCAAAGCGCTGAGAATTCTCTAAATCCTTCATCGAAAAGACCTGAACTTCACCTTCGGCTATACCTCGATGTTTCATGAGCACATACTCATCCGGTGTGACTAGCTGGCCATTGCTGACTCCTACCAAGTGAACCTGATCGCCACCAGCTGTCCGATATTGAATAAAGTCGGCTAAACGACAGTCCCTACCGGACATTGGCTGCTCCCCATTGATTACTGCCCAGTCTTGATCTTTGGGTAAGTAAAACCAGTGAGAGGCTGAGCCATCGCTCATTTTGTAGGTCTCTTCTCTGACTAGAGGTTGTCCAGACCATGTGGTCTCGGCAAATCGCTGTCCAATGATGTCAACATCGGTTGGGGCCATGATCGTGACAGGTGGGACGTGTTGGCTAAAGCCAAACGGCAAATTCAAAATCGGTGCTAGTTCCAGAGCCCATGAACTCAACTCTTTCAGGAGCTTTGGGACATCTATTGTCTCCAAAACGGTTTGGAGCATGGTCTCGGTCTGCATATAGGAATGAGCTGAAGTAATAAGTCCCTGCTGAATATGCCAAAGCTTCGCCAATAGGAACGGCAATTCAATGGAGAATCTGGCTGCAGCCCAAGGGGCAGTCGTGAACTTGGTTGGGTTGAGTTCAGTGAGCAAGCTCACCGCTACCAACCACATGTCCCTGGCACTTCGGACGAGTTCCTCATGTGTGGCTACAACAATTACTGGTGCCACTGCCTGTGTGCATATCTCAGGCCTCATGGGATCAGCCCTAAGAGTTGCATCTGCCACATGAGTGAATTCATTTGGTGTTGTAGTTTCTGCATCTCAAGCCGACAGGTGTCAGCAGCAGGACCTCGCCAAAGAGATTGGCTTGGTTGGGCATGTTGAAGTAGAGCGATTGTTACCGCTAAATGATTGTTGAAAATGTTCATGAGGAAAATCTCTGATATTTATGGACACAGACATCTACTAATTGGGAATTCTGTGCATAAAGCAGGGCAATATAGACATGTGAGTAATCTTTCTAATCAACCCCTCAGCCCACTAGACGGTAGATATCAGCCGGTAGTAGCAGACCTTGGTCAGCACCTAAGCGAGGCGGGACTGAACAGAGCTCGCATCTTGGTTGAAGTTGAATGGCTTATCTTTCTAGCCAACAGAAACCTCCTTGCCACCGATGCCCCTATTGATGCTGTTCTCCAGGAACAGCTACGAGCTATCGTGAACAACTTCAGCGATGCTGATGTTCGCGAGTTAGCTCAGACCGAGGCAAAAACTCGTCACGATGTTAAAGCCGTTGAATACTTTGTTCGCGATCGTCTAACCCAACTAGGTCGTGAAGATCTACTAGAGCTAACTCACTTTGCTTGCACAAGCGAAGACATAAACAATCTTTCTTACGCAATCACAATTCAAGATGCGGTTTCAGATGTTTGGCTACCAAAAGCTAAGGCTCTGATAAATACATTGACTGCACTAGCTGAAAAGTATCAAGACTCAGCGATGCTTGCTAGAACTCATGGTCAGCCTGCAACCCCAACAACAATGGGTAAAGAGCTTTCTGTTTTTGTTCACAGATTGCAAAGACAAATTGATCGAATTGAAAATGCAGAGTATCTAGGTAAGTTCTCTGGAGCAACCGGAACCTGGTCAGCTCATGTTGTGGCCGCTCCTGATGTTGACTGGTTCAATGAATCAAAAGCTTTTGTTGAATCTTTAGGTCTAAAGTTCAACCCACTAACAACCCAGATTGAATCTCACGATTGGCAAGCTGAGCTCTACGCTGCGATTACTTTGTTCAACAGAATTCTTCACAACCTCTGCACTGACATGTGGACATACATTTCGATGAACTACTTCAAGCAAACACCAGTAGCAGGTGCAACGGGTTCATCAACTATGCCTCACAAAGTTAATCCAATTCGTTTTGAAAATGCAGAAGCAAACCTAGAGCTTTCAAATGCAATTCTTGATTCACTTTCAAGCACTCTAGTTACCTCAAGAATGCAAAGAGATCTAACTGACTCAAGTGCACAAAGAAACATTGGTTTGGGATTGGG
>JBDLVB010000040.1:0-6782 GCA_039805005.1 Actinomycetota bacterium | reverse complement strand
GCGGATGAAATCGAATATGTAGCTGAACTCTTTCAAGCGAGAGAGCGAGCATTTCAAAGAATTGAGATTGCTCACGCCAGCCCCAAGTCCACGGCGCGGTTGATGCTTTGGCTGCCAGTTCTAATTCTGGCCATGGCTCAGTTCTTGGGTTGGGGAGTTCTAGATTCAATAAATCAACGACCAATTGTTTTGGTGAGCATCGCAGTTGGAGTCGCCTTATTGCTAATCTCCAAAGTTATTTCTTCTAGCTTGCTCAAAAGAGCGAAGCCCGCTGAGAGCTTCATCGGATTCCTACTTTTGGGAATCTCGCTAGAGATGTCAGGCGGTGCAAATCTTCGCAAAGCTCATCAGCGAGCAGAAAGCATTTATAAGGAGATATTGCAGAGCTCTCCTAGTTCTGTGGAACTGAAAGCGTTGCAGCAGGTATCTCAGTTAGTCGAGCAAAAGGGTGCTAGAGCCATCAATCTTTTGCGTAAGCAGGCAAAGTCAATGCAAGATGATGCCCTTCTAAGAACTGAAGTGAAAATCGAGAAACTAGGGATTCGCTTGATGCTCCCATTGGGACTTGGGGTCTTACCCGCATTCGTGTTCTTGGCGATAGTCCCACTTATGGTCACAACGCTGGAATCAAATTGAAAGGAAAGAAAAACAATGAAAGCAATCTGGTTAGAAGAGAGAGGCGCGAGCACCGCCGAGTACGCAATTATTACCCTGGCAGCTGTTGGCTTCGCAGGCTTGCTGCTCACAATTCTTCGAAGTCCCGAGGTAAGGCAAATGCTCTTAGACCTTGTGAAGTCTGCTCTGACCGTGAACGGTTCGGCTTAGCCGAACAAGGTTCGGTAACTGCCGAATTCGCAGTAGTCCTCCCAGGAGTTCTTCTCGTTCTCTATTTCGCCTTGGCAGTTCTGGCTTTGCAGTCAAGCAGAATCGCCTTGGTTGAAATAGCCGCTGAAGGTTCCAGGGCATTGGCCCGAGGGGAGTCAGAGCTGTTGGTCTCGGAACTGATCGCCCAGGCCGGATTGGGTTCAGATACGGCTTTCGAAACAAGCTTTAGTGAACTGTCTATCTGCTTGGAAGTTGCTCAGAGACATGAAATTACCGCCTTTGGAGCCACTTTCCCCATCGATCTCAAGGAAGTCCAATGTGCCAGAAAGGGCGGTTTATGAGAGGTTTTAGCGAGGCTGGATCCGGTTCAGTGCTGGGATTAGGCCTGATTTTCATGGTTTTGGGAATAATGACAACTTCCTTGGGCTTTACAACCCAGAGCCTTGCAATTGCCAGGCTTCAGGCCCAAGCGGACAACGCAGTCATTGCTGGAGAGGATGTTCTCAGGGGCTTGGCGACAGGCTTTCCCTGCGAAACTGCTGAGGAGATTGTGAAGGAATTTGGCGGGACTCTAGAGAAATGCCATAAAGTCAATTTAGACCTCTATATAAGTGTGCGTACGGAAGTTATGGGTATAGTACAAAGAGTTCAAGCTCGGGCAACACCGGGTTAGGTACCACAAGCAAGGAGATTCGTGAGTTCAGGTTCAAAGTTAGTCATCGTTGAGTCACCGGCAAAGGCTAAAACCATTGCCAAGTACCTCGGGGATGAGTTCCGCGTACTCGCTTCTGTGGGCCACATTCGCGATCTAATCGACCTCAAAGACCTGCCACCGGAACTGAAGAAGAAGAGCACAATCGGTAAGTTCTCAATCGACGTTGAAGACGATTTCAAGCCTTACTATGCCATTTCACCAGGCAAGAACAAGACAGTTTCTGAGCTTAAAGCAGCTCTAAAAGATGCAGATGAACTTTACCTCGCAACTGATGAGGACCGTGAGGGTGAGGCAATTGCTTGGCATCTACTGGATGTACTGAAGCCAAAGGTTCCGGTTCACCGAATGGTGTTCCACGAAATCACTAAAGAAGCAATTCAGGCAGCGGTAGCAAATACCAGAGCAATCGATGATGATCTAGTCGAAGCTCAAGAGACACGTCGTGTAGTTGACCGTCTTTACGGATATGAGATTTCACCTGTTCTATGGCGCAAGGTCGCTAGAGGTCTAAGTGCGGGTCGAGTACAGTCACCTGCTGTTCGACTAGTTGTAGAACGTGAACGTGAACGTATGGCATTCGTTTCTGGAGCGTACTTCGACATCAAAGCACTGTTTGACACTGAGAAATCAGGCGAACCAACTTTTGAATCAAAACTGCACACTTATAACGGTCAGAGAATTGCAACAGGTGATTCTTTTAACGACAAAGGTGAACTAGTTGCAAAGGTACTTCTTCTTGATGAAGAGAAAGCAACTGCACTCGCTGAAGCAATTAAAGCTCCGAATGTTCCAGTTGAAGTTATTTCTGTTGAAGCAAAACCTTCGACTAGAAGACCAGCGGCACCATTCACAACTTCTACTCTTCAGCAGGAGGCTTCTCGTAAGTTGAGACTTTCAGCTAAGCAAACAATGGATGTTGCGCAGTCTCTCTACCAAGAGGGTTACATCACTTATATGAGAACTGACTCTCCAACACTTTCTACCCAGGCAATTACTGCAGCCAGAACCCAGGCTAAGGAAATGTTTGGTGAAGAATTTGTGGCAAGCGCTCCACGTATTTACCAGGGCAAGAACAAGAATGCTCAGGAAGCTCACGAAGCGATTCGTCCAGCCGGAGAAATTTTCAGAAAGCCAAGCGAACTAGCTGGTGAACTATCGGGCAGAGCGTTTGACCTTTATGACTTGATTTGGAAGCGAACCATTGCAAGCCAGATGCAAGACGCAAAGGTTTCAACCACCACAGCAAAGATTGCAATCTTCCCTCTTGCTAACGGTGATCGCGCTGAATTCACAGCCAGCGGAACCGTTGTAACATTCCGCGGATTCATGGCTGCCTACGAAGAAAGCCAAGACGAAAGCCGCAACGAGGAAGACTCATCTGAGAAGGAAAGCAAGCTTCCGAACCTAGCTGTTGGACAGAATCTAAAGGTTCTAGAAGTAAATGCTAAGAACCACCAGACTTCACCACCTCCTCGCTACACAGAAGCAAGCCTTGTGAAGGCTCTCGAAGAAGAAGGCATCGGCCGACCTTCAACCTATGCAGCTATCATCAGCAATATTTTGAACAAAGGCTACGTGGTCAAGAGGGGTCAGGCTCTAGTTCCAGAGTGGATTGCTTTCACTGTAATTCGTTTCCTTGAAGAGAATGTGTCACGACTAGTCGACTACGCATTCACAGCTCGAATGGAAGAAGACCTAGATGAGATTGCTAATGGCAACATCGAACGTAGCGAATGGCTAAAGCAGTTCTACTTTGGTGCAGGTGACAACCCAGGGCTCCACAGCGTAGTAGAGAACATTGGTGACATTGATCCAAAGGCCCTGAACTCACTGGACCTTGGTGATGGAATTACTCTTCGCACAGGCAAGTTTGGTCCTTACATGGAGATCTACATCGAACCTAATGCAGAAGGCGCTGATGAGAATGGTCGCAGAATCATCAACATTCCTGAAGGTCTTGCTCCTGACGAGTTGACTCTCGAAAAGGCTCATGAGCTAATCGAGGCCCCAATTCTGCAGGACCGAATCCTTGGTGTTGATCCAGCTTCAGGACACAACATTTTGTTCAAGGATGGAAGATACGGCCCATACGTTTTGATTGATGACCCAGCAGCCGACAAACCTAAGACTGCTTCGCTATTCAAAACTATGTCAGCAGAATCAATCGATCTTGATGTGGCCCTCAAGTTGCTATCTCTTCCTAGAGTTATTGGACAGGATCCTGAAACAGGAATCGACATCACCGCTCAAAACGGGAAGTTCGGTCCTTACATGCTCAAAGGAAAAGAATCTAGAAGCCTTCAGGCAGAAGAGCAAATCTTTGATCTTGACCTTGCTGGTGCTCTAGAGATTTTTGCTCAACCTAAGTACGGAGGACGCAGAACAGCAGCCACTCCACTAAAGGAATTCGGCGAAGACCCAGCAGCGAAGACCAATGTTGTTGCTAAGTCAGGGCAGTTCGGACTCTACGTTACAGACGGTGTTTTAAACGCAACTGTTCCTAAAGATGAGCCACTAGATGAATTGACTCCTGAGCGTGCATTCGAATTGCTTGCAATCCGAAGAGAGAAGCTCGGGCTTGAGCCAGGTGTCGCTGCTCCTAAGGTCTCTAAGTCTGGACGAAAGAGCGTTGCTCCAGCGAGAACTGTAAAAAAGGGTGGAACCAGAAAGAAATCTAGCTAATGGCCGGACTCTTTATTTCATTTGAAGGTATCGATGGTGTTGGTAAATCCACACAGGCAGACCTTTTAGAAGCTTGGCTCCAGGAGAAAAACAAAGATGTCGTTCGAACCCTAGAACCTGGTGGAACTGATGTTGGAATTGAAATCAGAAAGATTCTTCTTCATCACAAAGGTGATTTAGCTCCTCGAGCAGAAGCAGCACTATTCGCCGCAGACCGAGCCCACCACGTTGCTAGCAAGATTCGTCCCGCGCTTCAAGAAGGAAAGATAGTCATCACTGATCGCTATTTCGATTCTTCTGTTGCCTACCAAGGAGCTGGCAGAGACTTGTCTCGCACCGAAGTTAGAGATTTATCTCTCTGGGCTGTTGGAGGACTACTTCCTGATTTGACTGTCCTTCTTGACCTTCCAGCAGATCAAGCTAGAGCCAGAAGAAACACTTCTGGAACTGAGCCAGATCGTCTAGAGAAAGAAAAGACAGAGTTTTTCGAAACAGTTAGATCTGCCTACCTAGACCTTGCCAATGCTGAGCCAAATAGGTTCCTAGTCATTGATGCTTCGGTAACTGTTGAGCAGATGCAAGAAGTAATTCGTCAACGAGTAGCTGGACTTATCTAAACAGATGCTCACGCCACCAAAAGTTTTCAGAGATGTAGTTTCCCAACCCGAGGCTGTCGACCAACTTTTAGGTGCAATTCAAAATGAGAGCGAAGTGCATCACGCTTGGCTCTTCACAGGTCCGCCAGGATCGGGTCGCTCTCAACTTGCCCTAGCCTTTGCGGCAGCTCTTTTGTGTGCGGAAGGTGGCTGTGGAAGTTGTAACTCATGCCAGATGATTCAATCCAAGAATCATCCTGATGTTCAGGTTCTAAATACAGATCGAGTTCTAATCAGCATCGACGAAGTAACCGAGTTCATCGAGAAATCTATACAGATGCCTGCAATCGGTAAGTACCGAATCATGGTTATTGAAGATGCCGATCGCATGTCTGAGAGAACAAGTAACCTGCTTCTTAAGTCTTTGGAAGAGCCACCTAAGGGAACAATCTGGATGATTTGTGCTCCTAGTGAGGCTGACCTACTGCCAACTATCCGGTCTAGAGTTCGTCGCGTTCAGCTAAAAGTACCAACGGTAGAAGCAGTGGCTCAACTCCTTGTTGAGAAGTACGGGATTGGTGTCGAATTAGCCCAACAGAGCGCTGCTCAGGCTCAAAGCCATGTTGGAATGGCAAGAAGACTGGCAAGCAACGCTGGGGCGAGAGATAGAAGATCGCAAGCCCTCAAGGCAGTCCTTTCCATCACAGACATTCCATCTGCTATGGCGGTTTCAGAAGTATTAGCAAAACTCGCTGAAAGCGATGGAGCGCAGCTAACAGCCGAACAAGATGAGGCTGAGCGTAAAGAACTATTCCTATCTCTAGGCGTGAGTGAAGAGAGCAAGCTAAACCCAAGTTCTCGTGCACAGCTCAGAAGATTAGAAGAATCTCAGAAAAGACGAGCGACAAGATCTAAACGCGATGGCCTCGATCGTATTCTGATTGACCTTATGGGTTTGTATAGAGATGTGCTTACTGTTCAGCTTGGCGCAGAAGAACCGCTTATCAACGTTGACTTAGTTCAGGAAATTACTAAGTTGGCTAACGAGAGCACACAGGCTCAATCGATTCACAACATCGAAGAGATTGAGAAGGTTCGCTACCGAATGGAAAGAAACGTTAGAGATACCTACCTACTGGATTCACTAGCCGTGTCCTTCAGAAGAAAGGCTTCAAAATGAGTCGCTTCAATACAACCGTTTTGACTTTGAGCGTTGTTGCAGGTGTTGTTGCGGCAACCAGCATAATTTTTCCTTCAGTTTTTGAAACCACCAAGCCATCACCTAATTCATCTCAGGAAGTTGACGCTCCAGCGAATCTCCAAGAGTTCTACGATCAGAAACCACTTTGGAGTGACTGTGAAGGAAATAATGCTGAGGCTAGATGTGGGTTTGTTCAAGTTCCTTTGAATTGGGAAAAGCCAGAAGATGGAGCAATCAAGATTGCTGTAGCCATCAACCCAGCATCTGATCCTGAGAATGCCCCTTACCTACTTATGAATCCAGGTGGTCCTGGCTCAAGCGGTAGAGAGTGGGTGACTGAGTATTTAGATTCACTTGGTACAGAAGGACTTCGAGCTGAGTACAACATAGTTGGCTTTGACCCTAGAGGAGTGGGGCAGAGCTCTGCTGTGAAGTGTTACAACGATAAAGATCTTTACGACTTCTACTATGGACAATCTCCATACGACTACGCCAGCGCAGAAGACCTTGAGTATTCCAAAGAGTCAATTGCTGATTTTGGGGCAGCCTGCCTTAAAAACACTGGACCTCTTCTAGGTCACATCGATACGTCTTCAGCTGCCACGGACATGGACATAATCAGAGCGGTGTTGGGAAGCGAAAAACTCAACTACCTAGGCTTCTCTTACGGGACGCTACTTGGTGCAACGTATGCAAGCTATTTCCCTGAAAATGTTGGCAGGTTTGTTCTAGATGGTGTGGTCGATCCAACATCGACCCCAGC
>JBDLVB010000039.1:0-6881 GCA_039805005.1 Actinomycetota bacterium | reverse complement strand
AGTTATGACAAACCTAATTACTGCACCTTTTACTACAGCTTCTGGATCTGATGTCAGAGTCCGTTTCTGTCCTTCTCCTACTGGAACTCCACACGTTGGACTAGTTAGAACAGCTCTGTTCAACTGGGCTTATGCTCGTCACACCGGTGGAACCTTTGTCTTCCGTATTGAAGACACTGATGCTGAGAGAGACAGCGAAGAATCATTTGAAATGATTCTTGATGGTCTTCGCTGGTTGGGTTTGAACTGGGATGAAGGTGTTGGTGTTGGCGGACCTAATGAACCATATAGACAGTCAGAGCGCACAGACATCTACCTTGAGGTAATTGAGAAGCTAAAGGCATCAGGACACATCTATGAGAGCTTCCTGACTGGTGAAGAAATTGATGAGAGAAACAAAGCTAACGGCAGAGCTGTTCAGCTAGGTTATGACAACTCTGAAAGAGACCTGTCTGAAGAAGCGAAGGCTGCTTATAAAGCAGAAGGACGTTCTCCTGCTCTTCGTTTGCGTGTTCCAGATGTTGACATCACTTTCAATGACCTAGTTCGTGGAGAGATTACTTTCCCTGCTGGGTCATTCCCTGACTTTGTTGTTGTGAGACCTAATGGTCAGCCTCTTTATACTTTGGTGAACCCTGTTGATGATGCTTTGATGGGAATTACTCATGTGCTAAGAGGTGAAGACCTATTGTCTTCAACTCCTAGACAGATTGCTCTATACAACGCAATGTATGAAGCAGGCATCACTAAGTTCATTCCAAAGTTTGGACACCTTCCTTTTGTTATGGGAGAAGGAAACAAGAAGCTCTCTAAGAGAGATCCTGAATCTAACCTTTTCCACCACAGAGACAGAGGCTTTATTCCTGAGGGTCTATTGAACTACCTAGCTCTTCTAGGTTGGAGCATTAGTGCAGATAGAGATGTCTTCTCACTTGATGAGATGGTGAAGGCTTTTGATGTGAAGGATGTGAATCCTAACCCTGCTCGCTTTGACCAGAAGAAGGCTGACTCAATCAACGCAAGCCACCTAAGACTTCTAGGTCTAGAGGATTTCACCAAGCGAATCATTCCTTATCTTCAGTCAGCAGGTGTCCTTGGTTCAACAGTTACCGATGTTGAGATGGACGTTCTGACTAAGGCAGCTCCTCTGATTCAGGAGAGAATCGTTGTTCTTTCTGAAGCAGTTCCAATGCTTTCTTTCTTGTTTGTAACAGCAGATCAGATCACCGTTGAAGATGATGCCAAGTCAGGATTGCCTGAAAATAGTAAGGAAATCACTGAGGCAGCTATCGCATCTCTCGAGGAATTAGCGGAGTTTGAGACTGCAAAGATCCAAGAAGTACTCACTCAGAAGCTGATTGAAGAGATGGCTCAGAAGCCTAGAAACGCCTTTGGTCCGCTAAGAACAGCAATCTCAGGTAAGAGAATCTCACCGCCTTTGTTTGAATCTATGGAGATTCTGGGCAAGGAAGAGACCCTAGCTCGCTTGAGCCTGTTTGCTCGAGGTTTATAGTCCTAGGTAGAATGGGGAGTCGAGCGAAAGCTCGGAGCAAAACCCTTGGGGTATGGTGTAATTGGCAACACGAGTGATTCTGGTTCATTTGTTCTAGGTTCGAGTCCTGGTACCCCAGCTTTGACAGTCAGACTGAAAAGTCTGACTGTTTTGCTTTAATAGGGCTATGCGTAAATTAGAGCGAGACGAAGCCAATCTCTACTTTGAACTTTTAGAGGCAGATAGAGCTGCTGTTCTACTAGAGCTACGTGACCGTATGGTCAGACTTGCTAAGGCAGAGCCAGAACTGATTATCAGTTACCAACTTCCAACTATTCGAGTGAAGGGTAAGAACTTCTTAGCCTTTGCTGCTTGGAAGAACTTCTACTCCATTTATCTATTGAGTGGTTCTTTGGGGGCAAGAGTTACCAAAGAGTTAACTCAGGGAGATCTAGATAAGTCAGCAATTAGGTTTGCTTGGGATGAAAAGGTAACCGATAAGACTCTGAAGTTGCTTATTGCAGCTAAAACTCAAGAACTACTTGAGAAGGAACACTAAATCTCTATTGACTCACCGTTTAGTAAATAGGTGAACTCGCCACCTTGGGCTTCGGTTAGTTGTTTTACTCGTCCATTGTTTAGGGCATGACCAAAATCACTCAGTAGAGCATTATGGGTTGCAATTGACTTCTTGTGTTTGATTGCTGAGACAAAGTCCATCACTTCACCAATCCTTAACCAGGGAGCACTGGTTGGCACAGCCAGTAATTCAACTGCTCTATCTGGAAGTGTGAAGGAATCACCTGGATAGAAGACCTTGTCATTGATTAGAACCGCTCTGTTTTCAATCACTGGAATGCTGTGGTGGATTTGAGCATGGAGGTCACCCATGAATTCAATGGTGAATGGCCCAACCGGGTAGTGATCACCGTGATAAACAGCAGTTGTTTTGTAATTAGCAAGACGAGTGCAAACCTGAGGGGGACCAAAGATCATCAGATCTGGATTAGTAGCTAGCAAGCGGTCAATCTGGGCTTCAAAGCAGTGATCATCATGAGCATGGGTAATCACAATGGCTACAACATCGGTTAGCCCTACCTGTGCTTCAGAATAGGAACCAGGGTCTAAAACCAGCTTCTTACCTGCTTCTTCAAAGATTAGACAGGCATGACCTTGCTTTGTTATCTTCATGCTTTGAGATTAGTCGCTCAGGTAACCTTGTAAGGTTATGGACACCGAAACCGAGAAGCAATCGCAAGCCAGTAGCCTTGTCGCCAAAGCATTTAGCCAAACAGGACTGAGCGCTTTAGCTGTATTAGCTCTTCTGGTTGCCGCAATTTTGAATCCAGCTCTATGGGTTCAGTTGATAATTGCCATAGCTGCTGTAGTTGGTTCTCATTATTTAGCAGGCCGCCTTGCTAAGTCAGTTAGCGAACAGCCACACGAACTTCAAGACCAAAAATCAGTCAAAGAAACTCAGGTGGATCTGGCTGTCAGGTATTGGCCGGTTCTATCTTTGGTTTTCTCACTGCTAGCAGTTCTTATTTCAACTGGTAATGGATTTGACCTGAGTTCTGCTCTCACAGTCTTCTCTGCAGGACTACTTCTAACTAACAGCCAGACACTTGCTTGGGTGATTCCAGTTGGTGTCTCGAGAAGTTTGAAGGCAACCAAAGATCTTGGTGTTGTAATCAGGAGTAGGGAAGCTTTCGAGAAATTAGCAAAGCTAAACCTGGTTCTATTCACTAAGGGTGGTGTTTTGACTAACTCACCCTCTGAAGTTGAATCAATCAAACTCTCAACGAAGTCCATTTTCAAGGATGAGAAGAAGATACTAACTCTGGCTGCCAGCGTTGAGTCGCTGTCAAACCATGTATTCGCTCAGGCCATAGTCAACTCCGCTAAGAAGTCAGATTTGAGAATTACAAAACCTAAGGACTTTAGAGAGATTCCAGGCTTTGGTGTTGAGGGAACTGTGGCGGGCAAACATGTCGTGGTTGGATCTGCAGCATTGCTGGTTCAACGCAACATCAGAATGGAAGTTCAAGAACTTATCTATGCGGATGAGAGCACTAAGAGCGGTCTTTCCATTGTCTGTGTTGTGGTTGATGGCACATTGGAAGCAATCATTAGATTTACCGATGTTGTGAAGCTAACATCGGTAAATGCTGTCTATCAGATTGCTAGAGAGCGAATCAGAGTGGGTCTTCTAACTGGAGATTCATCTGGAACAGCTCAGGAGAAAGCTGACCGGGTAAACATCTCGGAAGTTCATGCTGAACTTTCCCCGGAGCTAAAGGCTTTGTTCGTAGCTGCTCAGCAAGATAAGGGTGCTCTTGTTGGAGTAATTGCTAATCCTGAAACAGATTCTTTGGTTCTTGATAAGGCAGACGTCAGTATTTCTCTTGGTTCTCCGGTATCGGACTCAATAGACATCAATGTTCCAGGCAATGACCCGCTAAAAGCTTCAGAAGTAATTGCTCTGAGTGCACAGTTGAGAAAGAAGACTAATCAAGGGCTTGGCTTTGCTATTGGATACGGCATTACAGCTTTGTTGGGCTATGTTGCGATTGTGTCACCTTTGCAAGTTGCTACGCCACCTGCTCTAACTGCACTGCTAGGGTCACTTTCATTGCTAGTTGTAGCAATGAACGCTTATTCAATTGGAAAGTTGAAATGACCACTTTAGGAATCGTCATCAACCCAACCTCAGGTAGAGGTAAGGGAAAGGTTTTTGGGGAACAGGCACTAGCTGAATTTGCTAAACATGCCATCGAGATAATTGATCTCTCAGCAGAAAGTTTCAAAGCAGCAGCTAAGAATGCTAAAGATGCAGTTGAGAAAAAGATCATCGATGGTCTAGTAGTTGTTGGTGGAGATGGAATGTTTCACCTCGGTGTGAATGCAGTTGTGAAGAGCAACATTCCAGTTGGACTGATTGCAGCTGGCACTGGCAATGATTCTGCTCGTGCTCTAGGGCTTCCAATTCATAACGCTGTTGAAGGCGTTGCAGCTGTAGTTTCTAAGATCGGTAAAACTAGAAAAGTTGACTTGATTGAGTCTCGATCTGACGATCGATCTTTCTATTCCTTTGGTGCAGTCTCAGCTGGTTTTGATGCACTCTGTAATGCACGTGCTAATAAGTGGAAGTGGATTACCGGTCCAATCAAATACCGTTTCGCTATGTATCGAGAATTGGCAGCATTCAAACCAATCCCATACCGCGCTGTAGTAGACGGTGTTGAAAGAGTGTTCGAGGCAATTCTTTGCACAGTGTCTAATTCACCTTCATACGGTGGGGGATTGCTAATCACCCCTGAAGCCAAGGTAGATGACGGCAAGTTGGATCTCTTCATCTTGAATGCCATTAGCCGCCTTGAGCTCATAAAGCTCTTCCCTAAGGTGTATTACGGTGGTCATGTTGACCATCCTGCAGTGGAGATTATTCGGGTGGACAGCCTAGAGCTGCATTCACCTGGGATGCCTGCCTACTCAGATGGCGAGCATGTTGGGGCTGCCCCGGTTACTTGCGTTATCTCGGCCAAATCCTTGAATGTATTGGCCTAATCAGCCTCACTCTTCCAAGCAATCAAACTCTCTGGCATAATAGAGAAGTTGCTCTTCGGCCCCATCGTTTAGCGGCCTAGGACGCTGCCCTCTCACGGCAGTAGCGCGGGTTCGAATCCCGCTGGGGTCACAAGTATCGCCTCCAAGTATCTTGGAGGCGTTTTGTTTTAAGGCAAAGGCTAGGCTAGAGGCAATGCAGTTAGAAGACTTTCGCCCCTCACGTATCCTCTCTCTAGCCAGTGGGCTAGTAGATCAGGTCACTTACGTCCCTCATTTGCCAACTCCAGGTGGAGATGTTTTGGCGACTAGGACCTTCAGCCGAGTTGGTGGGGCCCTAAACCTAGAGGCAACCGCTTTGAGACTTGGCTTAGCCGTTTCGCACTGCACACCGCTAGGACAAGGTCCTAGAGCTGACCTAATTAGAGCTGCTATGGCGGTTGAAGGTGTTGAAGCACTTGGTATTGAAGATTATTCAAGTGGTGACTCAGGCCTTTGCATAACTTTGGTAGAACCTAATGGACAGAGAAGCTTTGTTACTCAAAGTGGAGCTGAAGGCATTAGAAGCTTTGATGAGCTCAAGCAGTATGACTACTCAGAAGATAATTGGCTAGTTGTTTACGGTTATGAACTTGTTTATCCAACTTCTAAAGATGCCTTTGATCAACTGTTTGAGAGTGGATTGATCAAGAGCAAATTAGTTTTTGATCCAGGACCTACTACTTCTCAGCTAACAGATGAAGTTCTGACTTGGATCGGCAAGAATGCAACTTTGATTTCTTGCAACAAGAGTGAGTTTGAAAGACTTTCTGGATTTGTTTCTGATGACTGCTGGTTATTGCTTAGAAAAGGTTCCGAGGGGGCTGAGCTGCATCACGCAGGAACGGCAGTTGCTATTGCTCCTGGTAGGAGAGTTCCTGTTGTTGATACCAATGGTGCAGGCGATGTCCATACTGGTGCGTTCTTAGCTGCGCTGGCTGCTGGAAACGGATTGCAGGAATCTTTGGAACTAGCTTGTCGTGCTGCTGAGTTCTCTATTCAAAAAGAGGGCGGCTGTTCAGGTCCAACTTGGGATGAACTTCTAGCTATTCGCTAAATCTTGTCTCTTTGAGATTACAAATACAAGTACCGAAATAATTGCAACAGGAATCAGTGCAATTGCGTTGAGTCCTTCAAAGTGAAAACTTGCTAACAATAATCCTGCTACGGCTCCACCAAATGCACCGCTGAGATTCATCAGTGAATCGCTAAGGCCTTGAACATTTGTTTTCTCATTAGCTGGCAGGGTTGCTGAAAGCAGTGCTGAACCTGCAACTGTTGCTGCTGACCAACCTAAACCGAGAAGCGTTAGTCCAATAGTTACCATCAAGCGATCTGCGTGACCTAAGCCGGCAAACAGTAGGGCTGCTACAAACAGTAATTGTCCCAGGAAGATTGTTTGGACCTTACCCAACTTGTCAGCGAGGTATCCCATCAAAGGAGACAGGGCATACATACCTGCAATGTGGAGACTGATCGTGAAACCAATGATCACCACGTCATAACCCATGTGCTGCAGGTGCACGGGAGTCATTGCCATCACAGAAACCATGACCATGTGTGAAAGAGCAATGCTTAGGACTGCGAATCTTGCAACGGGATAAGCCTTCAGTGTTTGAACTGCCGACTTGAAAGAAATCTTGTGTTTTGCCTTTCCTGCATCTTTTTGAATCTGCTGGGCATACTTCAGTGGATCTGGTCTCAGTCCGAACCAGAAGATAAGCGTTGAGAAGGTTTGAGCTGCCACTGTGAAAAGGAAGGGACCAGCTAGCGGAGCAAGACCCAA
>JBDLVB010000038.1:0-7019 GCA_039805005.1 Actinomycetota bacterium | reverse complement strand
CCCAGCTAAAACCTCAGGGTTTCTAGTAGCAATTAGCCAGTAAGGCGTTGGATCCAGCGGATCTTTGATTTCTATCTTCACCATTTGCTTCACACCTATTTGAAACTTGGTGAAGGCTCTCGTGTCTAGCTTGATTCCACGTTCTTCAAAGGCGCTTGATGGGCTAATTACTTCAGCCGCACCAAGGTACTTCACTTCGATCTGCACCTTTCCAATTGAAAGTGTTTGATCGGTGAGAGAAATAAGCGGAGCACCAACCCAGGAGAGCACTAGAACTGCGGGAATAGAAAGTAGTGCCATTGAAACGCTCACAACTTCAGAAAATGGAAGAGCAACGAGAAAAAGAGAGACCGGGAGAGTAATTGAAGCAATGTAGAAGTAAATGCTCGGTAGAACCCTCTCTTTGTATAGGTTCTTCGCTGGAAGTATTGTCATGGAATTAGAATACGCTCATGACCTCTTTTGAAGTTCTAATTCAGTGCGAAGACGACTTGATGCCAACAATCGGTAATCCAGGTGATGCTGGATACGATCTTCGTTCATCTGAAAACGCTGTAGTTCCAGCAAGGTCAAGACAAACCATCAACACAGGTGTGTCGATCGCTCTTCCAGCTGGCTATGTTGCCCTAGTTCATCCACGAAGCGGTTTGGCAGCTAAGCACGGCATCACAGTACTGAATGCACCCGGAACAGTTGATGCAGGCTACCGAGGCCAAATGCTAATTACTTTGGTAAACCACTCTGATGAAGATTTCCACATCTCTCGTGGCGACAGAATTGCACAGATGCTTTTTCAGAAGTTTGAATCTGCAAGATTTGTAGTTGTAAGTGAACTGCCAGGATCTCAAAGAGGAAATGCTGGCTTTGGATCAACAGGAGTTAAGTAATGATGAACGCAAATGGTGGACGTCAACTCAACCGAGGTCCTTGGGATAGTTCTGATCTGAATGCACCAACAGACCTAGTTGACTTCGGCTCTATTCTTTTCGTGCCTAACCCAGGAGTTGGCGTTAGAGCAGATATCGAAGAAGGTACCCAGCGAGTGGTCGCTATTTCGTTTGACTACCGTGAAAGCGTTTTACAGGTTCAAGCTTTCGCTAGCTCGAAGGGCTCAACTCTTTGGGATGAAGTTGTTGATGACATCTACACCTCGTTGACTTCACAGAATGTCACAGCCGAAAAAGTCACTGGTCCATACGGAGTTGAAATTCACGCTGACATCGCTCTCGGAGATGCCAAGAACCAAAAGGTGCGAATGTTTGGATTTAGCGGAGATCGCTGGCTTCTAAGGGGAACTATTTCAGGTGCTGCGATATCAGATCTAGAGCAGAAGAGTGAACTTGAAGATGTATTCAGGGGAATAGTCGTAAAGCGAGGAGAGACTCCGCTACCTCCTCGTGAAGTTCTGCCATTGGAGTTACCATTAGGCTCCATTGTTACGAGAGCTAAGTAATGGCTGACGAGAAGCCAAAGATTGATTCTGAGAAGTACGGGCTCAAGAAGACAGATGATGGCTACAAAGTAGATGCCAAGAGTCTTCTTGCCAGCGTAGGAGGCGTTCAGGGTTTTATCGAAGCCACTGTTCCAGGGCTTGTTTATGTTCTTAGCTTTGCAATCTGGCAAGACCTAACAATCTCTATAGTTCTTGTTTCTATCGCGATGGTCGCACTAATTATTCGACACTTCCTTGCAAAAAGACCTGCTTCGGCTCTGGTTGGTCCAGTACTGGGTATTGCTTTGGCTATTTACCTTGCTCAACGCCCAGAGGGGCAGCCTAGAGACTTCTACTTGACTGGCTTCATAACTAATGCTTCCTACGGAGCAGGCCTTCTATTGAGCGTTTTGGTGCGTTTTCCGATTATTGGTGTACTTGTTGGATTTATGACCGAACAGGGCCTCAAATGGAGAAAAGAACGCCGAAAAATGAGGTTTTTCAACCTTGTAACGCTTCTTTGGGTTGGATTCTTCACTTCTCGTTTGGCTGTTCAGCTGCCTATGTATTGGGCCAATGACGTTGTTTCACTAGGTTTCACAAGGATTGTGATGGGTACCCCATACTTCCTTCTGATGATCTGGATTTCGTGGCTTTTGCTTAGGAAAGTGGTTAGTGCCGAACAAGATGGTATTTTGGACAAGTAATTCTTTTTCAGCACTGCTAGGAGCGGACTTTGTCCAAAGTAAATAGTTTCAAATCCAGTTCAACCCTTGATGTGGGCAACAAGTCCTATCGAATCTTTAGGTTGGACAGCGTTCTAAAGAACCAGCTTCCTTACAGCCTGAAAATTCTTCTTGAGAACATGCTTCGCACCGAAGATGGAGCGAACATCACTGATGCTCACATCAAAGCCATTGTGAACTGGGATCCAAAAGCTGAACCAGACATTGAGATTCAGTTCAGCCCTGCACGTGTAATCATGCAGGATTTCACCGGTGTTCCTTGCATCGTTGACTTGGCTACCATGCGTGAAGCCGTTGCTGACTTAGGTGGCGACCCAAAGAAGATCAACCCTCTTTCTCCTGCTGAACTTGTCATCGACCACTCGGTCGTTATCGACGTTGCTGGTTCTCCGGATGCTTTCGAGCGAAACGTTGCTTACGAATACGAAAGAAACGGTGAGCGCTACCAATTCCTTCGTTGGGGTCAAGGAGCATTTAACAACTTCAAGGTTGTTCCTCCAGGCACAGGAATTGTTCACCAGGTCAACATTGAGTATCTAGCTAGAACAGTTATGACTAGAGAACTAGATGGCGAAACACTTGCTTATCCAGACTCCTGTGTTGGTACTGACTCTCACACCACCATGGTTAATGGTTTGGGTGTTCTTGGTTGGGGAGTAGGTGGAATTGAAGCCGAGGCAGCAATGCTAGGTCAACCAGTTTCCATGCTTATTCCTAAGGTTGTTGGATTCAAACTGACGGGTTCAATTCCAGTTGGAGCAACTGCAACAGATGTTGTTCTAACAATCACCGAGATGATGCGTAAGCACGGTGTTGTTGGAAAGTTCGTTGAGTTCTATGGAGCGGGTGTAAGTGCTGTGCCACTAGCTAACCGAGCAACCATTGGAAACATGAGCCCTGAATTTGGTTCAACAGTTGCAATCTTCCCAATTGATGAAGTCACTATTGATTATCTAAAGTCAACTGGTCGTTCTTCAGAAGAGATTGACTTGGTCGAGGCATACAGCAAGGCTCAAGGTCTATGGCACGATGCAAACAACGAGGCTGCATACAGCGAATACATCGAACTAGATCTATCAACCGTTGTTCCGTCTATCGCTGGTCCAAAGAGACCTCAGGACAGAATTGAACTTTCTAAAGCTAAAGAACACTTTGCAACGGACATCAAGAACTACAGTTCATCAGCATCTAACCCTGCTGCAGTTGAAGGTTCAGATTACTCAATTGACAACGGCTATGTAGCTATCGCGTCTATCACTTCTTGCACCAACACCTCAAACCCTTCAGTGATGATGGCTGCAGGTTTGCTTGCACGCAAAGCAGTTGCAAAGGGTCTAAAGAGCAAGCCATGGGTAAAGACATCTCTAGCTCCAGGTTCAAAAGTTGTTACTGAATACTTCGACAAAGCAGGGTTGACTGCCGATCTGAATGGTTTGGGATTTGATCTTGTTGGTTACGGCTGCACAACCTGTATTGGAAACTCTGGTCCACTAGACGCAGAGATATCAGAAGCTGTTAACAAGAACGATCTTGCGGTAACAGCAGTTCTTTCTGGTAACAGAAACTTCGAAGGACGCATCAACCCAGACGTGAAGATGAACTATCTAGCATCTCCACCTTTGGTGGTTGCGTATGCACTTGCCGGAACCATGGACTTTGATTTCGACAATCAGGCTCTAGGTCAAGACAAGGATGGCAAGGACGTTTTCCTATCTGACATCTGGCCAACTCCCGATGAAGTTCAAGCAACCATTGATTCAACTATCGATTCTGATATGTTCAACAGGCAGTATGCAGGCGTCTTCGAAGGTGATGAGAGATGGAAGTCTCTACCAACACCAACTGGAGATACTTTCAGCTGGGACCTAAAGAGCACCTACGTTAGAAAGCCTCCTTACTTCGAAGGCATGAGCATGACAACTACTCCTGTAGTTGACTTCCACAACGCAAGAGTGCTTGCAAAGCTAGGTGATTCAGTAACCACTGACCACATCAGCCCTGCTGGATCTATCAAGGCTGATTCACCAGCTGGAAAGTACTTGGCTGAAAACAACGTCTCTCGCGTTGACTTCAACTCATACGGATCACGTCGTGGAAACCACGAAGTAATGATTCGTGGAACTTTTGCGAACATCAGATTGCGTAACCAACTACTTCAAGATGTTGAAGGTGGTTACACAAGAGATTTCACAACAGCCGATGGAGCACAGAGCTTCATTTACGACGCATCTTCCAACTACCAAGCACAAGGAACAGCACTAGTAATTCTTGCTGGTAAGGAATATGGATCAGGATCTTCAAGAGACTGGGCTGCTAAGGGAACTGCACTTCTTGGAGTCAAGGCTGTTATTGCTGAGAGCTTCGAGCGTATTCACCGAAGCAACCTAATTGGTATGGGAGTTCTTCCACTTCAGTACCTGCCGGGTCAAACTGCAGAGTCACTTGGTCTCGATGGAACAGAATCATTCACCATTACCGGAGTAACAGCTCTTAACGATGGAGTAACTCCAAAGACACTTAGTGTGACTGCGGAACCTACTGCTCACAGTGCTGCTGGCAAACAAGCTATCTCTTTTGAAGTTGCGCTTCGCATCGATACACCAGGAGAAGCTGATTATTATCGACACGGCGGCATCTTGCAGTACGTGCTTAGAAGTTTGGTGGCCTAGTTGTCAATTCTTGAGTCGATCAAATCACCAGACGATCTAAAGAAACTTAGTGTTCCGCAGGTCAAGGAGCTCGCTCAAGAAATTCGTGAGTACCTCATTGAAACAATTACTTCAACGGGTGGACACCTAGGTCCAAACCTTGGAGTAGTTGAACTAACTCTTGCCATCCATCGAGTATTTGATTCTCCAAACGACAGTGTGATTTTCGATACCGGTCACCAGTCATACGTTCACAAACTAGTTACCGGTAGAACTGATCTTTCTGGAATCAGAACCAAGGGTGACATTGCTGGTTATCCTCAAAGATCTGAGTCAGAGCATGACGTTGTTGAGTCTTCTCACGCTTCATCCTCACTGTCTTGGGCCGATGGAATTTCTAGAGCATACAGACTCACTGGACAGACTGATCGTGCAGTAGTTGCTGTTATTGGTGATGGAGCCCTGACCGGCGGCATGGCTTGGGAAGCTCTTAACAACATCACCGACGACAACGATAGAAACCTCGTCATTGTTGTGAATGACAATGGTCGCTCATACGCTCCAACCATCGGTGGACTAGCCAAATACCTGAACGACTTTAGAACTGAATCTTTCTATAAGCGCATGTATCGAGCATCGAAGAAGTTCTTCTCGATGTTTGGTCCGCTTGGACGTTTGGCTTACTCAACAATCAGGGGAGCGGGTAAAGGTCTTCTTGGAACTTTCACCCCGAAGAGCATGTTCCCTAACCTTGATCTCAAATACATCGGTCCAATTGATGGGCATGACCAAGAAGCAATGGAACAAGCTTTGCGTCAGGCTAAGCAATACGGAGCACCGGTCATTGTTCACGCCATTACCCAAAAGGGTCGAGGCTTTAGCTTGGCTGAAGACGATGTGAATGACCAGTATCACGCAGTTGGTCAGATAGACCCAAAGACTGGAAAATCTTTAGAGTCTTCTTCAGGTAAGTCATGGACATCTGTATTTGCTGATGAAGTTTTGGAGATTGCTCGTAAGAACGAGCGTGTTGTTGGAATCACCGGAGCAATGCTTATTCCAGTTGGACTTCACAAGTTTGCTGAGGAATTCCCAGACCGAGTATTCGACGTCGGTATTGCTGAACAGCATGCGGTTGCCTCTAGTGCTGGACTAGCATTCGGTGGCTTACACCCAGTTGTGGCTATCTATGCAACATTCGCGAACCGAGCCTTTGATCAGATTCTGATGGATGTAGCACTGCATAACGCAGGTGTTACTTTCGTACTAGACCGAGCAGGTGTGACAGGTCCTGACGGTGCATCTCACCATGGAATGTGGGATCTTGCTCTATTGCAGATCGTGCCAGGCATTGAGATTGCTGCACCTAGAGATGCGATTCGTCTTAAAGAAGAATTAGCTGAAGCGATTGCGATTGAAGATTCTCCGACAGTAATCAGATTCCCTAAGGGTGCTGCACCAATTGAAATTAGAGAACTCAGAAGACTCTCTGATGGAGTAGACGTTCTTTCTGAAGCTCCAGCCAAAGACGTTCTCTTGGTTGCGGTTGGAGCAATGGCAACCGTTGCTCTGAAGGTGGCGGAACTTCTAGCCGCTCATGGAATCGGAGCAACTGTAATTGACCCTAGATGGGTAGTGCCAGTTAGAAAGAGTGTTCTAGATCTAGCTAGCCAGCACAGACTTGTTGTCACACTTGAAGACGGTGTTCGTGTTGGTGGTATTGGAACAAGAATTCGCCAAGACTTGAGAGCAGCTCAGATTGACACAGCTCTAAATGAACTTGGTCTTCCAGATGAATTCCTAGAGCACGCTTCTCGTGATGAGATTATGGATCGAGTAGGTCTAAAGGCTCAGGACATCGCTCAAGAGATTGTGGCTCAAGTTCTAGGTTCTAGAGTGCCTCACGCTAAGCAGCTTGATGAGGACAAAGAATCAAGAAGAACTATCTAGTTCTTCTGTCTGATTTTCTTTAGGCTTTGCAGCCAAAGCAACTAGAAGACCTTCAACAACAAGGTCAATCTGCCATGGCCTAACCATACGAGTGCGCAGAGTTTCTTCTAATGTCTCCTTGGACAGAGGTGTTGGAGGTTCAAAACAAATCTGTCTTAGATCTTCTGGATTGAAAATGTTCTCCTGAGGAATCTTGTGTTCTTCTGAGAGATTGGCAATCAGTTCCTTGGCTGCCATCAGACG
>JBDLVB010000037.1:0-7093 GCA_039805005.1 Actinomycetota bacterium | reverse complement strand
ACCAACTACGTATTGCAACCTTCACTGCAACTGAGCTAAGCGATGTTCAGCAATTGACTAAGTCAATCGACTACGTAGTTTCAAACCTGGGTTAGATTTATTTCATGCGCTGGATTGCTAAAGATTCGGAAAGAAAACCCGATCCTGCTCCAATAACTGGAACAGTTCGAATTGCTGTTTTGGTTGGAATGATCGGTTTCGCTCTAGCTATAATTGCTTCTATCGTTTTCTACGATCAGATCACAAGCCCAAATAAGGTTTGGTACCCATACACCTGTTTGGTGGGATTAGTCCTTGGTGTCCTCGGCTGGTTCAAGGCTGGCAACCGCTGAAGCCTTAGCTGCTTCCTCTTCATCAATTGCTTTAGCAGCATCAATAAATGCCTGTCTTTCAAGTTCTAACTGCAAAGCCTGATAGTCAGCAAGACGCTCTGACCAAGGAACCCACTTAGGAGCTACTAGAGAATCCTCACCTGGGACCATAACCACTTCACACAGACTTGGTTCAGTTACAGGATCTGCTTGGAAAATAGTTACCGACCAACGCCAACCTGAGTAGCCCAGTTTCTTGGATTCAAATAGGTAGGTTGAGATGCCTTCGCCTTCATCAATTGACTCGATGAATGAACCAAGTTCGTTCTTCTCAGCAGCTGACTTAGCAGCCACCTCAGCAAACGCCTTTAGGTCAAAAAGATTCTTGACTTGCTTTTCTGGTCTAAGAAGTTTTACGAACTTAGGAAGTTTTTTTACTCTAGCCATTATTTGTGTAACTGGTCAGCAAGAGTTCTTAGAAGGCGAGCTAGCTTTTCAGCACTTGCTCCTTCAGGAATGTGTCCAGATTCGATGCTTGGACGAATCTTGTCCAATGCTGAGATCAAGCCTTCGACAAGAATGACTAGGTCATCGTTGTTCATTCGAGCACTTGCCCGCTGCTTCTTCTCTAAGCTCTCAGGAACTTCAATGATGCGCATTGTCATCACCTGAGCACCACGCTTGGAGTCAACAATGCTGTATTCAATGCGAGTACCAGGCTTAATTTCTGTGGTTCCCGCAGGTAGGTTGCTTACGTGAAGGAAAGCTTCCTGACCCTCATCTGATTGCACAAAGCCAAACCCTTTGACGTTGTCAAAGAACTTTACGTGTCCTGTTGGCATAACTACCTCTTTCATTGCCGCAGGGTTCATTTTACTTCAGCCAAGCCAGTATTCTAAAAGGATGGCTAATAAATCATCCTCAAAGAACGTATCCAAGGGCAAAACAGCGGTTCAACTAACTAATCCGTTGGAAAAGTACCTTGCCTTCGGCTTCCTTGGAAGCGTAGTTATCTCAATTCTCTCTGTCTTGGTAATTCTGCTAGCGCCACTTATTAGCAAAACTTGGGTTCCTCAAGGCTGGGGAATGATCCCTATCTTGCTATTGCCATTTGGTTTTCTCTGCCTAATTGGACTACTTGTGGTCAGTGCAGCTAGCCGCAAGAAATCTAGTCAGACCAAATAACCACAGATGAGCGAAGTCCTCCAGGTTGCTAAGGCTTTAGCTCAATCCAGCGATTCTGACTTAGTAAGAGTTGTTGGCATCAGATTGATGCCAACGAACACCTTGAACGACTTCTTCGACCTAGCAACAGCACTTATCAAACCTCAGAATGTTGCAGGAGCAATTACTGGTCTCACAAAAAGACAGATTATTGCCTTCAACGATCTGCTGAATCAGGATTCTTCTGACGAGTATGGCCTTGAATCTCTAGCCGGACTGTTTCTAGTTCTCAAGTCATCAGATGGAACCTATAAACCCCTCGAGGCAGCAACTAGTGCCTTCAAGCAATTAGTAACTCCTAAGTTTTTGAATGAACTACAGAGTTCAAAGACTCCAGAGAAAACAGAAACTTTAGCGCAGCAGCAGTTCATCGATTCACAGGCAGGTTTGAGTGCCTTTGAAACTATCCAAGCACTGACCGAATTAGTAATTGAATTAGAACAGCATTACGTTCGAGAAGTTGGCAAAGGCCAGGTTGGTCTTCCTGAACTAAAGAGACTGGCTCTGCACCTCGGTAGAGATGTTGAGTATGCTCGTTTACTTTATGCCTTAGCTCAACTAAGTTCGCTGGTTGGTGTTTCAGATAAGCGATGGAAGGTTGGCTCTCAATATCAGAGTTGGCTAACGAGCTCTCCTGAAAACAGGTGGCAACTCATTGCCAATACTTGGGTATCGCTTGTCGGCGAAACTGCAACATCAGAGTTAGCCAAAGCTTCTAACCTAAAAGATGCATTCCAAGAGACTTTCCCGCTTGCTCGCGATGGTGTTCTGTCTCACATCACCAGACTTGTTTCCCTTGCAGAACTAATTGGTCTAACCAGTTCTAACCAATTGAGTTCTTGGTGCAGACCATTGCTCGAAGGCAATACCAAAGAGGCTGTTTCTAAGTTGGTTGAGAATCTTCCTGCCACACAAAACAGAATTATCATTCAAGCAGATCTCACAATCATTGCTGTTGGGCCCCTACCTACCGATAAAGAACTAGAGCTCCGAAGATTTGTTGAGACTGAACGAATTGGAGTTGCCTCCACATATCGAATCAATACTCTCAGCGTTACCTATGGACTTGAGACTGGATTGACTGAGCAAGAGATTAGAGCTTTGTTAACTGCACTCTCTGGAGTTGCATTGCCTCAACCAGTTGACTACCTAATTCGTGAAGCTGCAACCAGGTTTGGCAGATTGGTATTGAGAGAAACACCAACCGGAACTCTTATCCAATCCAGTGAGCCAATCCTGCTCACTCAGATTCTGAATGACTCTGCGTTGAAGACCTTATCCATCACTAAATCCTCTGAGACAACTCTTGAATCAAGGTTTGAAGTTGACATTGTTTACTACCTACTTCGGGAAAGTAAGTACGCTGCCATTCGTAAAGACAGCAAAGACCAGGTCATCAGTAGTTGGCGTGCAGCTGGTTCAAACGAAGCCTCATTAGTTCAAACCTCCTCCGTTCTAGAAGACATTCAGAAATGGCGAGAGCACGATAAGAGGCTCAGTGAAGCTCCTGAAGGTCAAGATCTAGTCAGACAGTTGGAGATGGCAATCAAGACCAAGGCCACCGTCCTAGTCTCCTTACAGATGAATGGTGCTGGAAGAGAGTTCACCATTGAGCCAACTGGTTTAGCTAACGGCAGGCTAAGAGGTAGAGACCGAAAAGCAGACTGTGAAAGAGTTTTACCATTAGCCAGCATCACCTCAGTTCGCATAGGCTAGAAGGATGTCTGGGCCATTAATCGTTCAAAGCGATAAAACTGCACTGCTTGAAGTAAGTCATCCTCAAGCAGCAGATGCTCGTCATGACCTTGCCGTATTTGCTGAACTAGAGCGAGCTCCAGAGCATGTCCACACCTACCGAATTACAAAACTAGGACTTTGGAATGCCCGCGCAGCAGGTCACGACAGTGCGTTTGTTCTAGGTGTCTTAGACAAATACAGTAAGTTTCCTATCCCTGCCAGCATCAGAGTTGACATTGAACAGACCATGGCAAGATACGGACGCCTTGTTATTAGAAAAGGTGAATCAGGGGATCTTGAACTCTACTCAGCAGAACCTGCGGTTCTTCTAGAGACAACTAGACAACGCAGAGTAAATGATTTACTTCTTGATCGCATTGATGAGAACACCTGGCAGATAGCTGACTGGGCTAGAGGTCAGATCAAACAAGAACTTCTGAAGCTTGGTTGGCCTGCAGAAGATTTAGCAGGTTACACACCAGGTATCCCCCACGAGATTGATTTAGTTCAAGACGGTTGGGGCCTACGTGATTATCAGGCAATGGCTGTTGAGAAGTTCTGGGATGGTGGCTCAGGAGTAGTTGTCTTGCCTTGTGGAGCGGGAAAGACAATTGTTGGCGCTGCCACCATGGCAAAAGCAAATACCAATACTTTGATTCTTGTTACCAATACTGTTTCAGCTAGACAGTGGCGAGCAGAGCTACTGAAGCGAACAACTCTCACAGAAGAAGAGATTGGTGAGTATTCAGGCTCTATGAAAGAAGTGGCTCCTGTCACAATTGCCACATATCAAATCTTGACCACAAAGCGTAAAACTGAATACGCTCACCTAGCTCTTCTCAATGATCACGATTGGGGATTGATTGTTTATGACGAAGTTCATCTGCTTCCTGCTCCAATATTCAAGATGACAGCAGATCTGCAAGCAAGAAGAAGATTAGGTCTAACCGCAACCTTGGTTAGAGAAGATGGCAAAGAGGGCGATGTATTCTCTCTAATCGGTCCAAAGAGATTTGACGCTCCTTGGAAAGAGATTGAGGCTCAAGGTTATATTGCTCCAGCAGCCTGTTTTGAAGTTCGAATAGATCTTCCTGGTGATGAGCACTTCGAGTATGCGATAGCAAATCAAGAAGACAGATATCGCTTGTCTGCTAGTTCCCCAGTGAAGATTCCTGTAATTCAGAAACTGCTCGCTAAGCATGCTGGGGAACCAACTCTGATCATTGGTCAATACATTGATCAGCTGAATGCTGTGGCATCTGAATTGAATGCAGCTCTAATTACCGGTGAGACCCCGGTTGGTGAACGTGAGAGATTGTTCGCCGAGTTTAGAGAAGGCCGTCTAGGTGTCCTAGTGGTTTCTAAGGTTGCTAACTTCTCTATTGATTTACCTGAGGCATCGGTAGCCATCCAGATATCTGGCTCCTATGGTTCAAGGCAAGAAGAGGCTCAGCGTCTTGGTCGAATTCTGAGACCAAAAGCTGATGGCAGAACGGCTAGTTTCTACACGCTTATAGCCAGAGATACCGTTGACCAAGACTTCGCTCAAAACCGCCAAAGGTTCCTAGCTGAGCAAGGATATGCCTACGAGATCCTTGATGCGGTTGATCTGTAGGGAAATTTTTCCCAGACAACACTCAGACAACTTCCAGACTAAATAGAGCATCCCGTGGCACATTTAGACCATGAAGAACCCAAAGGTATTAATCGTCGATGACGAAAAGAACATCAGAGACCTACTTGAAGCTGGTTTGAAATTTGCTGGCTTCAGTGTCTATTCCGTTGGAACCGGTGCCGAAGCAGTCGCAGTGGCCGAGAAGGCCAAGCCAGATCTCATGGTGCTAGATGTGATGCTGCCAGACCAGTCAGGCTTCAGTGTTACTAAGAAGCTTCGCTCTATGAACCTCGACCTACCGGTTCTCTTCCTAAGCGCTAGAGACGACCGTGGCGATAAGGTTACAGGCCTCACAGTTGGTGGCGATGACTACATGACCAAGCCATTCAGCATTGATGAGGTAATTGCCAGAATCAACGCAATTTTGAGAAGGACCCGCAAGCAAGATGTCGAAGAAAGCATCTTTGAAGTGGGAGAAATCAAGATCAACCAGGATGCTCACGAGGTGTTTGTAAACGGTTCTGAAATTGAACTATCCCCTACTGAATACAAGCTGCTTAGATTCCTAATGGGTAACGCCAACCGAGTCATGAGTAAAGATCAAATTTTGGACCACGTTTGGGAATATGACTTCAACGGCGAGCAAGGAATTGTTGAAAGTTACATCTCTTACCTACGCAAGAAAATCGATCCTCTAAGCAAGAATCAACTTATCCACACAAAACGTGGTGTCGGTTACATGTACCGCACATTCAAGAACGAAGAGTAAATGCCAAGATCAACCCCAGCACCAAACTTTCTAAGTAAGCTATGGGGTCGCATCTCTCTAAGAACAAGACTTACCGCTTTATCCGTGAGTATTGTTGCTGTGCTATTGGGTGTGAGCTTGTTTGGAACTGTTGCTGTTCTAAGAACATATCTTCAACAGAACACCGATAGACAAATTACTCAGGCAGCCCTAAAGCTAGCCAACGAAGATCCTCTGTTCGTCAACGCAAGAATTAACGCAGGCCTAGTAACCATTCCGCCTTTGCCAGGTGATTACTACATCGCCTTCCTAGACCCTCAGGGTCGAATCTATATCGGTATGGTTGGCTCTCCAATTAGAGAAGGTGATGTTCCTAATCTCTCTGAGTTCAATGTCCTAGCTGTTGAAGCCACTAAGGGCATTCCTTTCACAGCCGATATCACAATCGGAGATTCAGAGGAATCTGAGAAACCAGAAGAGTGGCGATTTGTTGCTATTGCTCAGGAGTCTCTAGCTGGATCGGTAGTAGTTGGTATTCCGATGGAACAAAGCCAAGGAATCATCAATCAATACAGAACCATTGCCTTCGGCTTCAGCGGTGTGCTGTTACTAATCAGCGGTTTTGCTCTATGGCTGACCATCTCATCTGCTCTAAGACCTTTACGCGAGGTTTCTGCAGCGGCTGATGCGGTTAGACAAGGAAAGTTTGAAAGACGTCTTCCAAGTGTTGAGGGTAAAACTGAGATTGCAAGGCTCAACAAGTCTCTAAATGAGATGCTCGGCTCCATTGAGAGCTCGATCCAATCTCGAAACAAGACTGTTGTGAGAATGCGTCAATTCGTTGCAGATGCAAGCCATGAACTTAGAACTCCCCTTGTGACCCTTAGAGGCTATGCAGAGCTTTACCGAAAGGGTGCATTCAAGTCCAAGGCCCAGATAGATGACGCAATGGGCAGAATCGAAAGTGAAGCAATCAGAATGTCTTCACTGGTTGAATCTCTGCTAGCTCTTGCTCGTTTAGACGAGGATGCAAAACTTCAGATTTCAAAAGGTGATCTCGGTGCAGTTGCAGATGAGGTCATCAGAAATGTTTCAGCTGGATTCCCTAAGACAAAGATCACTCTCACTGACCTAAATGGCGAACCTCTAAAGGAAAAAGTAGAGGCGAGCTTCGATCAACCTGGACTAATCCAAGTCTTAACTAACCTGTTGGCAAACGCTTGCAACTTTGCTGGTGATAAAGACATTGAAGTTGCACTCGGAAACAAAGAAGGCAACACGGTAGTCAAGGTCATCGACCACGGTGAAGGTATCCCTAAGCAACTTCGGACCAAAGTATTTGAACGTTTCTATCGAAGTGATAACTCTAGAAATAGAGACACCGGTGGTTCAGGTTTGGGTCTAGCAATTGCTAAGAGCATCGTTCAGGCACACAGCGGAACGATTGTTGCTGAAGAG
>JBDLVB010000036.1:0-7107 GCA_039805005.1 Actinomycetota bacterium | reverse complement strand
CCACCTGATGAAGTCTCCTGCAAGCATGCCAGTGCCCTTCATTACAGAGTCAAGACGAGAACCAGTAGCCCAACGATGCATCTGCAGAGCCATTGAAGAATCAGGCTCTGTTGAAAGAGGAAGGTTGTGATGCTTAGCTAAAGCTTGCAAATCGTCCCAAACTTCAAGAGTCTCGTTGAAGACTGATACGAATTCACCCTTAGGCATTTTCGGAGTCAAACTGTCGTCATCTCTCCGTGCTTCATAGACAAGGGATGCCGCAATGGCAGCGAGTGTCTGCGGGTCAACGTGATGCCAAACACGACGTCCAATGCACTCAGCAACCAAAAGATCACGTTCGCCATAAATCTTTGAGAGCTTTTGTCCGGTCTCAGTGATTTCTAGATCGCCCTGTGATTCAGTTACGTACTCTAGCTCGATGAGAACTTCGGTGATTCTGTCGAAGGTTTTTGCAACCTGGTTAGTTCTTGATTCAATCTGCTTGATTATTGCTGCTGTCTCGCGTTCAAGTTTGTACCAACGTTCACCCCAGCGAGAGTGGGCTTCCCTATCTGGACAGGCATGACATGGATGAGATCGCAACTCTCGCTTCAGATTTGTGACACGAATTTCCAATTGCCTCATGCCCTTGGTTTGTCTAAGGTCATTGCGACGAGCTTGCCGCCCCGAGGTCGCTATCTCTCGTTCAAGATCGCTCACTTGTCTTCTTAGACGTGCGTACTCTCTGAAATCGCCAACATGGCAACGCATAGATTCTTCATATCCATCCAGAGAAGCCTGCTTCTCTCGAATACCTCTTGCCAGTCCAACTACTGAACGGTCTGCTTGGAATTGAGCAAAGGAAGTTTCTAATACTTCACGGGATCTGCGTTGCCCAAATGCTTCGATTAGGTTAACAGCCATGTTGAATGTTGGTCGGAATGAAGAGTTCAAAGGATAGGTTCTCTTGGAGGCAAGACCAGCAACATATGTTGGATCTAGGTTAGCTGCCCACTGGATAACTGAGTGGCCCTCTACGTCGATTCCTCTTCGACCAGCTCGTCCAGTTAGCTGAGTGTATTCACCAGGGGTGATCTGAACTCTGCCTTCGCCATTGAACTTGTCAAGACGATCTAGAACCACAGTCCTTGCAGGCATGTTTATCCCCAAAGCAAGAGTCTCTGTTGCAAAGACAACCTTGACTAACTTGCGAAGGAAGAGTTCTTCAACAACTTCTTTGAATGCTGGAAGTAAACCAGCATGGTGAGCTGCCACTCCCCTCTCTAGTGCGCTCAGCCATTCGAAGTAGCCGAGAGCAGCGAGGTCTTCATCTGCGATGGAACCACACTTCTCTTCAGCAATGCGCCTAATGAGTTGCTTATCCTCAGGCTTGGTAAGTCGAATACCAGAAGCAAGTACTTGCTGAACAGCTGCTTCACAACCTGCTCTAGAGAAGATGAAGAAGATCGCTGGAAGTAGATCAGCTTCATCAAGAAGCTCAATAATCTCAGGCTTACTTGCCTTGTAGATACGTCCGAGGTTTCGATCTGGGAATCCAGCGTGTCCCCTGCGTCCCCGTATTGGTCTGTTGGTCGGCTGGCGCATTTTGTTCGCGTGTCTTTGAACTAAATCGACATTGACTCTAAGTTCCTTATCTGAATCATCAAACAGCGGGATTAGCTCGTCACCAAAGAGCACGTGTTGATTCAAAGGAACTGGTCTGACTTCCGAAACGATTACTGTCGTTCCGCCTCGAATTTCATCAAGCCATGCTCCGAATTCCTCAGCGTTGGAGACAGTAGCACTTAGAGAGACAACCAGAACATCCTTCGGTAAGTGAAGAATCACTTCCTCCCATACCGCACCTCTGAACCTATCCGCTAAGTAGTGAACTTCATCCATTACCACGAAGCCAAGGCTGATGAGGGAATTGGAGTTTGCATAGATCATGTTTCGCAGAACTTCTGTGGTCATCACGAGGATTTGAGCGTCAGCGTTGATGTTGGTATCACCAGTAAGCAGTCCTACTTTGTCAGAACCGTAACGGGCTTTGAGCTCTGAATACTTTTGATTGCTAAGAGCTTTGATTGGAGTTGTGTAGAAAACCTTCAAATCTTTTTCAACAGCTAGATGGATAGCAAACTCACCAATGATTGTTTTGCCTGCACCAGTTGGTGCCGCAACTAAAACTCCTTGGCCTTCTGCTAAGGCACGACAGGACTTCTCTTGGAATTCATCAAGTGGAAACTTGAGTAGTTTCTTGAAGCTTTCAAGGCTCGGATTCAACTTGTTCTGCTTCGAACGAGCAAATCTCTCTGCTGGCGTGAGTTCCTCATCCATCAGGAGATTGCATCTGGTTTGTAGTCCGTGGCCAGATCAGTGCCTTCAAGTGTCTTCTTAGCTCTCATTGCTCTTCTCTTGTCGTTAGCTAGTGCGATTGCCGCTGAGAGGTAGTAGAAAGCCAGCAATGGAATCATAAGCAGGAACATTGAAACAGGATCAGAGACAGGCGTTGCAAGTGCTCCAATAAGCGATATCAGGAATACTGCAGGACGCCATCCCTTGAGAATGCTCCTACCGCTGAGAGTACCGATTGCGTTCAGTAAAACAAGTATTGCTGGGAGTACGAAAGCCAATCCAAACACAAGAAGTACTCTGACAGTGAATAGAACGTATGCAGCACCATCAATAACGTTTGAGCTTCCTTCAGGAGTGAAACCGAGTAGTGAACGAACGAAGCCTGGGAATAGCCACCAACCGAAGTAAGCTCCACCTAGAAATAGTGGTGTGCTGGTTAGTGCGAACGCAACTGTGTATTTACGCTCACGTTTCTTGAATGCTGGTGCCACGAATGCCCAGATCTGATAGAGCCAGATGGGGCTTGTCAGGAAAAGCCCAATGAAGAATGAAACCTGGAATCTTAAGTCGAAAGCTGAAACGACCGTTCCGAAGTTCACCGTGGCGTTCACATTAGCTTCGGCTGCAACTTTAAGAATTGGTTTCTGAAGTTCTGTGAAGACTTCGTCGAACAGTTCCCACCCGATGATAGTTCCAGCGAGTATGGCAAATGCAGATCGAAAAAGTCTTTTTCGTAGTTCTCGAAGGTGCCCCGAGAGTTTCATCCTCTTATCGGGGTTGCGGCGAAGAGCCATTAGTCGTTTTTAGGTTGTTCTTTCTCAGAACTAGCCTTCTTCTTGTCTTCGTCTCGCTCGTCGCCAAGTTGCTTCATTTCCTTACGGAAGATACGCATTGACTCACCAAGACTCTTGGCAAAAGTTGGAAGCTTTGGAGCACCCCAGATAATGAGGACGACAAGAATGATGAAGCCTAAGTGCCAGCCTTCTAAACGCATTGATCAAACCTAACTGTCAAGATTATTTTCTATGGAGCTTGTGCCTTCAAGCCTACGCTGTCTATCTAACAGAGAACGCTTTAGAGCACTTACCTCAATCTTAAGGGTTTTTGCCTTTTGGTTCAGTGGGTCAAGGGCTCTATTGACTCGAATGGAGGACTTTCTCAGCCTTGTGCCTACAAGGGCAATGGCAGTAAGGCTAGCAAGAGCTAGAAAGATAAAGATGTAAATCCAGTAGTCCTGCATTATTCAGCGTCCTTAGGTGTGGTTGAAGATCGTTCTCCAAGTGCATTGAGAGCGAAATCTCTAACACTCTGACGGGCTATCTCAGGCGAAATTACACGCGCAGAGCCACCAAATCGAGCGATAACTCGACCTAGGTTACGAACATCTCCCACTTTGATTTTGAATCGTTTCACCGTCTTGCTAACAGTCTCTGGTTCCTCGACTGGCTTGAAGTCGAAGATCAGTGAGTAGGCCTCAGGGTCCACTTCCAAGGTAACCACGGTGTCTGATTCAGCTGCTGTGTAGATTTCGTCAACCAGTTCGGCAGACTTAGCTTCTTGGCTAATCGGTGTTTCTGTCGGCTTGGCGTTTCTCATTCGGTCCAGTCGGAATGAGCGGACATCTTTGTTGATTGGACACCAAGCTCGAAGGTAAACAACTTCACCTTGAGAATCAATTCTCACTGGCTCCAACAATCTTCCTAGTGTGGTCTCACCCTTGAGGTTCAGGTAGTCGCAGGTGATAGTCACATCGCTAGCCATGGCATCTCTAATTGCAACTAGATCAGAATCACGTGAGCCAGTTTCGATGAGCACACTTTTCTTTTTCTCTGACTCGTCGTTGATAGCAAGAATTCGCTGGAGTTCTTGAATCTCTTGGTTATCAACTAGTCCTGGTAGAGAGCTTAGGTATACAAGTCCAGCTGCCAAAGCAGATGCTTGTCTTGAAGAAAGTCTTGGAACTTCATCAATTGCCTCATTGAAGGTGTATTTGATTGAAACGAAACCATCTCGTAGGTCGTCGTAGTTGACCTCGTAGGAGCCGTCCTGATTCGATTTCATCAGGTCTGTGTAGCTAATCATCTTGACAGCCTTCACAATCTCCTTTTTAGAGACTTTGAAGTGATCCACCAGTTCTTCAACTGTGTATTCATTACCATCAACGAGTAGACCGGTGAGAGCAAGCATCAGATTGAAGCGATCAGTATCGTCAAGTTTGAGTTCATCAGCCATGCAAATCAGCAACCTTTCTGAATCCAAGCTCAACCAAAGATGCAAGCTCCTTGGGCTCGACTACTTCAATCTGATCTGCATACTCTCTCAACTGTTCGGCGAAGACGTATAAGTCGTGATAGTTCAGTTGAAGGAGGTCGTCGCTGTTGCTGGTCTGTAGGTCAAGTTCGTAGCGGAACCAAGCTTCGCTTCCTCTAGAAACTCTAATGATCGCTACTTGTTTCTTCGCGTGATCATCGAGGTCTTTGACTGCTGCTTCAATAATTGAATCTTCAGGTCTATCGAAAGCTCTAATCTCTCTGCCCGATGTGGCCGGTTCAACCTTGCTCACAATCCTTCTGAGCATGAAGTTTCTTGCTTCTCCCCTGTCTTCATCAAAACCTAGAACCAACCAGGCACCGGCAATTTGTCTCATGAGCCACGGCTGAAGAGTTCTGGTCTGAATATCCCCTGTTGATGGATTTCGATAATCAAAGTTGATCACCTGACATTCAGAGATTGCGAAATCGATGTCTTTGAATGAAGGCTCAAAGGTGTGGATCTTCGGAGAGATGCCGATGATGTCTGAGGATTGTCCAACTACCCCTAGGGCACGAAGCTTAGTGATTCCACGGCTTGCATCCGTTGACAGAGATCCACCAGCCCAAGCCTGAGCAGCGAGGTTCAATAGAGCTAGTTGTCTAGGTGTGAGCTTGACGTCGACGGGCCAAGAGAAACTTTCTCTTTCAATTCGGTAAGTAGTTACCTGATTGTTTTCATCCTCATGCTTCGGTATCTCTGTTTCAATTCGAATGCCGATTTGTCGAAGATCTTCTTTATCTCTTTCGAACTTACGTTCAAGGGTTGTGTTGTTTCCACCCTCTTTGAATTCAGTATCGTAGCCGCGAACGGTCTGCAGAATTTGCTTTTTGGTCAGACCACCAGTGGCATAGAGAAGTGTGCAAGTCAGATTGAATAGGCGCTCGGGTTTTCCGAGTGCAAAATCATCATTGTCGTTCGAAGCCATAGGTTCGGCTGCTACTTGTTGATTCCTAGTACGTCAATGACGAAGATGAGAGTTGCGTTTGCAGGAATCGTTCCCTGTCCGTTTTCTCCATACGCATCACCTGGAGGCATCACAGCAATAACCTGTGAACCAACAGTGATTCCATCAAGAGCCTTTACGAAACCTGAGATTAGGTTTGCTTCATCAAGGGTGAAGGTTGCAGGTGAGACCGGAGTCTGTGCGTCTCTCTGAACCCATGATGAGTCGAACGGATCACCCATGTCATCTGACCAGACCCAACCTGTGTAGTGAACGGTGATTGAATCACCAATCTTGATTGGTTCGCCCTTACCGGTGATTAGAGTTGCTCGTTTGAATTCTGTTGGAGCGGCGAAGCTAGGTTGAATCAAACCAGGCTGACCTGTCTTAGGGTCTAGAACGACTGCAGGCATTCCTGATTCAGGAGCATTTGATGATCCATTAGCTCGGCCAAGGTAAACCTTCTTCAGTTCAAGAACGAACAGTGAGCCTTCTGGGTCATCAGTAGTGCTTGGAAGTGCAAATGCAACTACAGAACCTTGCTTTGCGCCGCTTATAGCGTCACAAAGCTGCTTGGTGCTAGTCGAGTTGAAAACTTGAGAAGCAGCGTCAGTTCCATCCCACTTGCTAGCAGCAATTTGAACTCCGGAAGTTGAAGAGAAGACCGCGTACTCTATGTTTACTAATTGGTCACCTGTGAAGGTTGGCCCATCACCTTCACGCACAATCTTTGTTTGAGCTGTCTTGATGCCGGCTAGTGGAGCTTTGATGGTTGAACCAGCTTCAGCGGTTGCGAATTCAGCAGTTGGAACTTTGCCTGCTTCTGCGGTGATTTTCACAGCGTCAATCTCAGAACCACCCTTGAATGTTTCACAGGCAGGCTTTACGCCATCGAAGGCGCTGACTTCTGGAGTGGAGTTGCTCATGCAACCCGTTAGAGAGATTGCTAGGGCTGAAGAGATAAGGATTGCGGTGAGTTTTGACACAGAAACAACTTTCTTTGATTTCCTCCAGTTTACTGGTCTGTGTCTCCAAATGCCTTGCGTGTGGCCTCAGCCGAATTCTGAGCGGATCTCAGGGACTTTCTAAGCTTCTTTTCGCTAACTGTGCGTTCACCAACATGCTCTGGGTTCCACACAGCAATGTCCTCGTCTTCGAACTCAGGCTTATTGCGTCTACTGAAGCTAGGCAATTGAGTTCCTGGGGCAAGTCTTCTTGCGGTGAGTAGGAAGCCTGTGTGGCCGCCCATCCTGTGTTCTGGTCTAACTGCCAGACCTTGCAGGTGCCAGCCGCGAACCAGAGACTCAAACGCCTCAGGTTCAGCAAAGTTATTGCTTGATCTAATTTCCTCAGTAACACGCGACAGCTGGGTCACTGTAGCGACGTAACAGATTAGGACCCCACCAGGAGCTAGGGCTTCCGAGACAGATTCAATGCACTCCCAAGGAGCAAGCATGTCCAACACGATACGGTCAACGCTGCCAGTTTCTAAGTGCTTAGGAAGTTCTTCTTCC
>JBDLVB010000035.1:0-7112 GCA_039805005.1 Actinomycetota bacterium | reverse complement strand
AGACATCCAGAAGAACAAAGCAGGCTTTGCAGTGGACATGGGTCGTTGGAAGCCTGAGTCAAGTGAAGTACTTGTGAGTGCCAGGGGGATAGATGTGGCCAGGCCATCGCAGGGGATCAATGTTGGAAACCCGCATCTTGTTGTGGCTCTAGCTTCTAGCGAAGAACTTGATTCATTAGATTTGTCCGTTGCGCCAGTTATGGAACCAACTCCTGAACAAGGAGCGAACATTGAGTTTGTGGTTCCTGCTGAGCCAATGGTGACCAATGGTGTTGGCAAGATTTCAATGAGAGTCTTTGAAAGAGGAGTTGGTGAAACCCTCTCTTGCGGCACAGGAATTGTTGCCGCTGCATTAGCAACTCGTCTCTGGGCAGGATCTGAAGCTCCTAACCAATGGACAGTTGAAGTACCTGGCGGAACTCTAGGAGTTCGAATGTTCGCAACTGAAGAAGGCGAACATGTTGGACTTAGTGGTCCGGCAGAATTGTCTTTTGATGGAGTACTGGAACTTTAGTGCCTGGTAACTTTTAGAACTCTAAAAGTTTTTGAAGAATCAATACGAGTGCTTTCAAACCCTGGATTGAATTCATCCACCAACCATTTGTGCAAACTATCTGAGCCTAAATTCTTCTGGACTACCAATCGTGCAGTTCCACCTGCAACCAATCTTCTGAGCCATAGATTTAGAATCTCGTGCAGAACTTTCTTGCCAACTCTGATTGGCGGATTGGACCAAATTTCATCAAAGTGTAAATCTTGTGGAACGTCTTCAGGTTTGCAGGCAATTATGTTGCTTATGCCTAGCTTCTCAGCATTCATCTTGGTTAGCTGAAGACTGCGTTCGTTCACATCGATTGCATAGATAGTTGCTTTAGGGGAGTGCAGGGCAAGTGCCAAAGCTATTGGCCCCCAGCCACATCCAACATCAAGAAATGTTCCAGTTGGGTTCGCAGATTCAATGTGTGAGAGAAGAACTTGAGTTCCCTGATCAATGTGCTCTGGGCTAAATATGCCACCAGCTGTCAATACTTGGGTTTTGTTGCCATTCAGGTTCACTGTTATTTCGCGTGTGACCAGCGGCCCCTCGGGCGAGGTTGAGAAGTAGTGATTGTCGGACACGAACAACACACTACTCCTTCACGAGTAGTCTTAAACACGAAATGACTCCAAAAGACATGGACAACATCGAAGAGCCTCAAGATGGCAATCTTGACGAGACTAATTCCACTATTGACCGCATTCTGAGGCGCGACCAAAGAGCTCAAGCCTTAGGGCTCAACGATGATCAGCGGGCAAACGCCTTTGACGGTGATCAACAAGACCTTCTAGATCGAGCAGCTCTGGCTAGGGTCCCTGGACTGTCTACTCAGATGCAAGACATTACTGAGGTTGAGTACCGTGACCTTCAGCTTGAGCGAGTAGTCCTAATTGGAATCTGGGGAGAGAACACTCTGAAGGATGCTGAGAACTCACTTCGAGAGCTAGCCGCCTTGACAGAAACAGCCGGAGCGGAAGTCTTGGATGGATTACTCCAACGTCGCTACCACCCTGATCCTGCAACCTTCCTTGGTAAGGGAAAGGCAATTGAGCTTCATGATCTTGTGAAGGCTATTGGTGCTGACACAGTCATCGCTGATACTGAACTATCTCCGTCGCAGCGAAGAGCTCTGGAAGATGTTGTGAAGGTTAAGGTTATTGACCGAACAGCTATCATTCTTGAGATCTTTGCCCAGCACGCCAAGAGTCGTGAGGGTAAAGCTCAAGTTGAACTTGCCCAGTTGGAATACTTGCTGCCTCGACTCAGAGGTTGGGGAGAGTCGATGTCTAGACAAGCTGGTGGTCGTGCTGCCGGTGGTGAAGGTATCGGTTCACGCGGTCCTGGTGAAACAAAGATTGAGTTAGATAGACGAAGAATCAATACCAGAATGGCAAAGCTGCGCAAGCAGATTGCTGGAATGAAACCAGCACGAGAAACTAAGCGCTCAAACAGGAAGAAGTATGAAGTTCCTTCTGTGGCTATTGCTGGTTATACCAACGCGGGAAAGTCATCACTACTGAACAGGTTGACTTCAGCAGGAGTATTGGTGCAGAACGCTTTGTTTGCGACCCTTGATCCAACCGTTAGACAGACTCGCACTCCTGACGGTCGTGAATACACTCTCTCGGACACCGTTGGTTTTGTTCGTAATCTTCCGCACCAACTGGTTGAAGCCTTCAGATCCACCCTTGAGGAGATTTCTGATAGCGATCTAATCCTGCATGTTGTTGATGCTTCACATGTCGACCCTGGTTCACAGATTGCTACGGTGAGGCAAGTAATCGGTGAAGTTGATGCCAGAGACATTCAAGAACTTATTGTCTTCAACAAAGTAGATCTTGTTGATGCAGATACGCTGCTAGCACTTAGGGGACTTGAACCAAATTCTGTTTTTGTTTCGTCAAGAACCGGAGAAGGTTTTGAAGAGCTACAAGAAGCTATTGCTGAAAGATTGCCAAGACCAAATGTGTCAGTGAGGGTCTTGATTCCTTACAACAGGGGAGACCTTGTGTCGCGCATGCACCTAAACTCACAAATCAACAAACTTGAGTATCAGGAAACAGGTACTTACATTGATGCATTAGTAAGACCTGACATTGCCAGCGAGCTAGAGCAGTTTAAGGTTTAGACCTTACGCAAAACAGTTACTACGATTCCCATAATCTCGGCATGTGTACCGTCGATAGGTTCATAATTTCTGTTCTGAGGTAATAGCCACACCTGGCCATCTCTGTTTCTAAAAGTCTTTACTGTTGCTTCTCCGTCAAGAAGGGCTGCAACGATATCTCCATTGTTGGCAGTCTTCTGCTGACGAACAACAACCCAGTCGCCATCACAGATGGCAGCTTCTTCCATTGAAGGGCCTTTGACCTTCAGCATGAACAGCTCACCAGAGCCAACAAGTGACTTAGGCAGTGGGAAAATCTCTTCTACGTTCTGATCTGCTGTGATTGGGTAACCAGCAGCGATGCTTCCGACCATTGGGACCATCGCAGTTGCAGCCATAGGGATGCTGCTGTCTGATTCAATGCTGTCTGCATCGTCCCAGCCTTCAGGAGCAATAAGGACTTCAACGTTTCTGGACAGGTTGTCCTGACGTCTGATGTAGCCCTTTTCCTCTAGATTGTCCAGCTGGTATGACACGCTAGCCACAGAGCTGAGGCCAACTCCCTCAGCTATCTCTCGCATTGAAGGAACGATGCCTGATCGGGCTTTACTTTGAAGAATTACCTGCAGGATTGCCTTCTGAGTCTCCGTCAATGAATCGGTGCTCTTGCGTGTCATGAGGTGCCTTTCTTGCCCTAATTGAAGCGGATTTAGGGTCGTGTCGGTGGTTGCCAGTTGAATCTCTAATAAGGCAACTGCAATCAATGTATTTCAAAAGTAGTAAATAATCAAACACATTTTCGGAAAAATGGCAAATATTCTTGACATTTTTCGAATATAAGTCGTAATCTTGTTCGTATTAGAACAAATGTTCGGAGAAAGGTTCCAAATGTCAGCTCAGATTATCGAGTTCCCGATGAATAGAGTCCGCCCTGCTCAGCAGGTCAGGAGACAAGTTGGCTCAAGCACCTCTCGACCAAGAACGACTGCAGCGGCTACATATGTGTCACGCCCAGTGGCAATCGCCAGAGCAGTTCTTGGCTGGACACTGATCCTTGTTATTGCAGGAGCGCTCTTGTCTGGATTTGGTAAGCAGGGTCAATCTGCTCAGGCAGTCGACTCAAACTCAGGTGCAACTGCAACAGTTGATTTTGAATACGTGACAGTAATGCCTGGCGATAGCCTTTGGGGCATCGCTGAACAGTACGCACCAGAAGTTGATCCACGTGACTTCATTGCTGACATTGTGGCTTTGAACAACTTGAGTGATTCAGTTGTCGACGCGGGTATGCGTCTGGCTCTGCCAAAGAACTAACAATTCTTCAGTTGAGGTTAGTAACCTTGACTAATGACTGAGTTAAACGATCTTCCAATCAGAGACAGCCTTCGAGGCCGAACTCCGTATGGAGCCCCTCAGTTGCATGTGCCAATTGCCCTAAACGTAAACGAAAACACTCATGAAATATCTGAGGACATCCTCGTAGACATCATTCAGAGAATTGCTGTTTCGCTCAAGGACATCAACAGATACCCAGATCGAGAGTTCACAGCACTTCGAGAACAATTAGCTACCTATGTTGGACATGGTATGCAGGCAGATAACATCTGGGCTGCTAATGGTTCAAATGAGATTCTTCAGCAGATGTTCATGGCCTTCGGTGGACCAGGGCGAAAAGCATTAAGTTTCAGTCCGACATACAGCATGTATTCGCTGATTGCTCAGTCAACAGACACTGAGTATGTTGAAGTTCCTCGCCTAGATAGGTACGAGCTTGATGCTGAGTTAGTTACAAAAGCTATTGCTGAGCACAACCCAGACATAGTTTTGATTTGCTCTCCGAACAATCCAACAGGAACCCCTGTGCCAATTGAAGTGATTGAAGCTGCCTATGCTGCTACAAACGGCGTTGTTGTTGTGGACGAGGCCTACTCAGAATTTTCACTGAATGAAAATAGTGCTTTGACTTTATTAGAGGGAAGACCTCGACTTGTAGTTAGCAAAACAATGTCCAAGGCCTTTGCATTTGCTGGTGCACGACTTGGTTACCTTGCGGCAGACCCGGCCATTTGCGATGCAATGCGTTTAGTTAGATTGCCGTATCACTTGAGTGCACTTACTCAAGCTGCTGCTGAAGCTGCACTTTCACACAGTGCTGAAATGCTCGCGACTGTTGCAGACATTAGAGACCAAAGAGATCGTCTTTACGTGGCTTTGCAGGACTTAGGGCTTGACCCATATGTAAGCGATGCAAACTTTGTCCTAGTTGGCGGAATAGAGAATCCTTCGAAAACTTGGCAGGACCTTCTAGATCGCGGAATCTTGGTTAGAGATATTGGTATTCCAAATACATTGAGAATCACTGCCGGTACAGAAACTGAGACAACGGCGGTTATTGATGCACTTACCGAACTTCTAGGTGCCAAGTAGAATTGGCTTAGTTGCCATTGAAGTCAAGTTAGTTTTTATTCCATAAATTTGAAAGGCAATTACCATGAACAGAGTTGCAGCAATCGAAAGAAAGACCAGTGAGTCTTCTGTAAAGCTGAGCCTAGATCTAGACGGCACAGGAAAGTCAAACATCTCGACTTCTGTCCCATTCTTTGATCACCTGCTGACTGCTTTTTCCAAGCACTCAATGATTGACCTGAATGTTGAATCAAGCGGTGACACAGACATTGACATTCACCACACCGTTGAAGACACGGCAATTGTTTTGGGTCAGGCCATCAAACAGGCACTAGGTGACAAGAATTCAATCTCTAGATTTGGCGATGCAACCGTACCTCTAGATGAAGCATTGGTTAGAGCAGTTGTTGACCTATCTGGCAGACCATTTCTTTCACACACAGGCGAACCTGCTGGATTTGAAATGCACCTAATCGGAGGACACTTCACTGGCTCAATGGTTCGTCACGTATTTGAAGCTATTTGCCTAAATGCTGATATGACTGTTCACATTAACGTATTGGACGGAAGAGACCCGCACCACGTTGCAGAGACTGAGTTCAAGGCATTCGCTAGAGCTCTTCGCAAGGCAGTTGAAAAAGATCCTAGGGCTGTTGGAATTCCTTCAACCAAGGGAACTTTGTGATCAGTCCCAAAATCGTTGTTTTAGATTTCGGAAGTGGCAACATTCATTCTGTTGTTAGTGCTTTTGAACAAGTAGGCGCGAAGGTTGAAGTAACAGCTGATCGAGCATCGGCGTTATCCGCAGATGGCTTAGTCATTCCTGGTGTTGGTGCCTTCGCAACCGTCATGGAACAACTCAATGCAGTTGGTGGAGCGGGAATTGTTGATCAACGACTAGCAGCTGGTAAAGCTGTCTTCGGGATTTGTGTTGGATTGCAAGTGATGTTTGAAACAGGCACCGAGCATGGAGTTGAAACCGAAGGGTTAGGCCAGTGGCCGGGATCCATCACCAAAATAGATGCACCAACTCTTCCTCACATTGGTTGGAATGATATCGATGTTCCAAGCGGATCGAAACTCTTTGAAGGTGTTGAAGATGAGCAGTTCTATTTTGTTCATTCTTATGGAGCAGCTACTTTTGCTTTAGAAGAAGAGACCGCCTTTGAAAAGCCAACTGTTTCTTGGTCTGAGTATGGATCAAGATTCGTTGCAGCAGTGGAAAATGGTCCACTATCAGCCACTCAATTTCATCCAGAAAAATCTGGGAAAGCCGGCTTAACTCTTTTGAGCAACTGGCTCAAGAATCTGTAAAGGAAAACATTTTGAGCGATAAATTAATTCTCCTGCCAGCAGTTGATGTTGCCGATGGCAAAGCCGTAAGACTCAGTCAAGGCGTTGCTGGAAGTGAAACAGACTATGGTTCACCACTTGATGCTGCTCAGGTTTTTATAGATGCAGGCGCAGAGTGGATTCACTTGGTTGACCTAGACGCAGCTTTCTCACGCGGTGAGAACAGAGCAATTATTCGTGAAGTTGTTGCAAACAGTAAGCACGTAAAAATTGAGCTAAGTGGAGGCATTAGAGATACTGCTTCTTTAGAAGCTGCTCTTGATGCAGGAGCGGAACGAGTAAATCTTGGAACCGCTGCTTTGGAGAATCCAGACTGGACCGCTGAGGTTATTGCAAAGTATGGCGACAAGATTGCTGTTGGTTTGGATGTTAGAGGAACCACTCTCGCTGCACGCGGTTGGACTGAAGATGGTGGAGATCTCTTTGAAGTTCTAGAGAGATTAGAGCAAGCAGGGTGTCCAAGATATGTTGTTACAGATGTAACTAAAGATGGAATGCTGTTAGGTCCAAACATCGACATGCTAAAAGAAGTTATGCAGAGAACTGATAAGCCAGTCATTGCCTCAGGTGGAATTTCTTCGCTCGAAGATTTAGAAAAGTTGAGAGCACTGGTTCCACTTGGACTTGAAGGAGCAATCCTTGGAAAGTCTCTGTATGCAGGCAAGTTCACTTTGGAGCAAGCGTTGAAAGTTGCTGGTGAGTAGTGTC
>JBDLVB010000034.1:0-7812 GCA_039805005.1 Actinomycetota bacterium | reverse complement strand
TGCAGGTTGTTCACCTCAGAAAGCTAAAGAAGTCATCAAACTTATGCTGGCTGAACTTGAGAAGGTAGCCTCTGAAGGTATTACCGATGCTGAACTTGATCTTGCCAAGGGCAACATTTCAGGTGGTTTAGCTTTAAAGTTTGAAAGCACTCAGGCTCGTATGTCCAGATTGAGTGGAGCAGAACTGACTGACGGTGAATTTATTGATTTAGATGAGTCTCTGAGTAGATATGACGCTGTTACCTTGGCTGATGTTCAATTGGTGGCACAGTTGATGAGCGAATCAAAGAAGTCCTTTATTGCAGTGTTGGCGATGTCAAAGACGATCTCTTTGACGAATTCATTTAGTTAGTTGATAGGTTATTTTTCATGACAATCAAAGTAGCGGTTATTGGTGCAACCGGACGTATGGGCAAATTAGCCCTCGACATCATTAAGGGTTCTTCCGATCTATCCCTACACGCTTCTTTAGATTCAAGCTCTGAGCTATCGGAAGCTCTTGGAGCAGATGTAATCTTTGAGGCAACAAATCTTGAAGTTAGCAAGTCTGTAGTCAGCAAGGCTGTCGTTGATTTTGCTGCTGCCAATGGCATGAAGGTATTGGTTGCAACCAGCGGTTGGACTGAAGCTGCTCTAGAAGAAATGAAAACCAAGGTTTCTGGATCCGCTGCGGTTGTTGTGGTTCCAAACTTCTCAATTGGTTCAACCTTGGCCACTAAGTTTGCTGCTGAGGCTGCTAAGTACTTTGACTCTATTGAGATTATTGAAACCCACCATGCAGGAAAGCTAGATTCTCCGTCAGGAACGGCCATTAGAACGGCAGAACTCATTTCTTCTAGCCGTGAAGAAGCTGGCAGAACTCAGGCTCTGATTCCCGGTGTTGGTCAAAGTGCAAGGGGAGAGGTTGTTTCTGGTGTTCCGATTCACAGCCTTCGCATCAATGGCGTATCAGCCAAACAAGAAGTAAACCTTGGTGGAGCCGATGAGCTGCTAACTATTTCTCACACAGCTGGATCAGTAAATGCCTACGCTCTTGGAATTCTCGAATCAATTAGATTCACAGCTTCTGCAACTGGAATCACACTAGGCCTCAATAAAGTTCTAGGCATCTAGGAATGTCAAAAGCCAAACTTGGTGCCATTGGTATGGCAGCTCTAGTTGTTCTGTATGTTGTCTTACTAGGTCAGCAGGGCTACCTATTCTTGATGCAGGATGACCCAACTGGCAAAGTAATGGGCTTTTTCATTCTGGTTCTTCCAGCCTTTGGTATTTGGGGAATATTCAGAGAACTCAAGTTTGGACTCAACATCGAAAAGCTTGGCAAGACTCTTGAAGATGAAAAAGGTTGGCCTAGCTTTGAGTTTTCGATCAGACCATCAGGTCGCGCCGTCAAATCTGAGGCTCTATTGGAGTTCGAGAAGTTTAGAGTGGCAGCTGAGGCTGACCCTGAAAACTGGAGGAAATGGTTCGCTCTTGGGCTGATTTATGATGCTTGTGGAGATAGAAAACGCGCCAGAATGGCGATGCGTAAAGCAATAGAGACTTCTCAAAGGTAGGATTTAGGACGTGTCTGAGATTATTTTTCGTAGCGATGTAACCGTCGAACTTATTAGAGCCAGTGCTGCTGACAGCGATGTGCTGTTTGCTGCTCGCGTTTCCACCCAAGGTGAGCAAACCCTTGAAAGTGCAGCTGCTGCAGCTGATGCTAGCGAGGACGAGAAGAAGAGCAAGGGTCTTATCAACTACTTGATGAGAGACCGTCACGGTTCTCCTTTTGAGCACACTTCAGTGACCTTCTATGTTCAGGCACCTATCTTCGTTTTCCGTGAGTTCATGCGTCACCGCATTGCTTCATACAACGAAGAATCAGGTCGCTACCGGGAATTGAACCCTGTGTTCTATGTTCCAGCTCCTGATCGCAACCTTATTCAGACTGGTAAGACCGGTCACTATGAGTTCCACCCTGGAACTGCAGAGCAGATTGCGCTGGTTGAGCAAGAGTCTAGAAACATTTCAACTGTTGCCTACGAGTCCTACAAGAGAATGCTTGAAGCAGGTATTGCTAGAGAAGTTGCACGCATTGTTCTGCCACTAAACATTTACTCATCAATGTATGTGACCATGAACGCTCGTGCTCTTATGAACTTCCTAAGTCTTAGAACTAAGCGTGAGGGAACTCACTTCCCTTCATATCCTCAACGTGAAATTGAAATGTGTGCTGAGAAGATGGAAGAGTTCTGGGCTGAGCTTATGCCTTACACCTACGAGGCTTTCAACAACAACGGTCGCGTAGCTCCATAACTAGCTTTTGTAACTGAAAGGTCTTTTAGGCCTTGATGACACCTGATCTAGCAAGAGCCAACCAAATCTGGCAACCTACGCAGTAGTTGAATGCTGAATTCAAAAATGCTGCCAGAAAAATTCCGATTGCTGCAACTATCAGACCTACGTGATATTCCTGACCCAGTAGACCAAAAATTAGCCCAGCAATAGAAATCATCAATCCAATTAGTTGAGCAAATTTAGGTGGTCGGGCATCTTCAAGAGAAGCCGGGGCTGGTAGTAGTGGTCGAACCAGCGTCTTGAAAATTAGGCTGTAAGGATGTTTTGCGGTTCCTAAGGAAGCCCCGATAGCAAAAAGCCCGGTGACGATTGCAATAATCAGGACGGAAATTGGAAAAGTAGCTTCGTCCAATGCGAAGTAGATGACCACAAGCATTAGAACACTTGTAATTGTTGCTCCAAATCGTGGTCCACGAGGATCAATTTTGCTAAGAGACATTTTTTGCCAATCTTTCTATTTCTGTTTCAATTGTCGCCAGCTTAGGAGCTCCGACAATTCTGGAGATTACTAGGCCCTTGGAATTGAGGACCAATATCGTTGGGGTTTGCAGAATGCCATAAGTCTTGGCTAGCTCGAGTCTGTTAGATATGTCTAAGTCAATATGAAGCAAGCCTTCTCGAGATTTCTCAATACTTTCCAAAAGAACCGATGTTTGCTTGCAGCTAGAGCAGAAGTCACTTGAAAACTGTAGAAGAGTGATCTCTTTTCCAAGCTTGGCTACTGGTTTGCCGTTCTTGATTGCTCTAATTTCCGACAAGTCAACCTGCTCGCCATGTTCGATCTTGCGAGCTCGACCAGATTTGGATCTCAACAACAGTCCGAATAGAGAAGCCAGCAGCACTAGTCCAGCAAGTACTAGAAATCTTTGATCAATGGGCATAATCCAAGAATAAGCCGTCAGTGGTGCTCCTATTCAAGTATTGCGATTCATTACATTCGAACCATTTGCTTGTGAGAAACCATCAAAAGGGGAGGTGCCCGTAAAGATTTATAGCAATTGCCCTTCTTTCGCCCACTAATCTGTATTTATGTCAGAAAAAGATAAAGGCCTATTTGGTCAGGTACTTGTTGCCCTAGTAACCCCTATGACCCCAGAGGGTGAAGTTGACTGGGCTGCTACCGAGAAGCACCTAGATTACGTAATCTCTAACGGAGCTGATGGTGTTGTCGTCACTGGTACCACAGGCGAGACCAGCACACTTACCGATGCTGAAAAACTTCAACTAGTGAAGGTTGGAAAGAGCGTCGCAGCTGGAAGAGCGAAGATCATTACCGGTGGTGGCTCTAATGAGACCGCTCACGCAATTCAGCTTTATAAAGCCAGCGAAGCAGCTGGTGCAGATGGTGTGATGATTGTCACCCCTTACTACAACAAGCCAACTCAGGCTGGTGTCCTTACTCACTTCAGAATGATTGCTGACGCAACAGATCTTCCTGTGATTTTGTATGACATCCCAGGTAGAACTGGTATTCCAATTCAGTTTGAAACTATTCTTCGAGCAGCTAAGCACCCAAACATTGTTGCCATCAAAGATGCCAAAGGTGACTTCGCTCAGGTCTCTAGAGTTCTTAATGAAACAGACTTGCTTTACTTCTCAGGTGATGACAGCAATGTGCTGCCACACATTTCAATTGGAGCAACCGGGCTAATTGGTGTCACAGCAAACATCGCTCCAAAGGCGTATAGAGATTTGGTTGATGCAACTAACCGAAATGATTTCCATTCAGCTCTAGAGGTTCACACAACATTAGAGCCATTGGTTCGTGCAACTATGACTCACGTACCTGGAACTGTTGCTGCCAAATACATTCTTGATGGACTTGGTTATATTTCTAGCCCTCGCGTTCGTCTTCCACTAGTTGGTCCAGAAGAATCTGAAGCAGCAAAAATTGAAGCAGACATCGACAAGGTTGGGAAAGTTGCTGGATTGGACTTCACCAACTTCCGCCCTGATCGCAATGCAGCAGCAGGTGGTGCTTTGCCTAAGGTTGCGGGCACGACCAGATAGGTTCGTACATGTTTGATTTATTGCCAGCACCACCAAAGCTAAAACCCGACACTCTCAGAATCATTCCACTAGGTGGATTGGGTGAGATTGGTCGTAACATGGCTGTCTTTGAGATCAACGGCAAGTTACTTATCGTTGACTGCGGTGTTCTATTCCCTGAAGAACATCAACCAGGTGTTGACCTGATTCTGCCCGACTTCAATTACCTCAACGACAGACTTGATGACATCGTTGGAGTTGTTTTGACCCACGGTCACGAAGACCACATTGGTGGAGTTCCTTTTCTTCTAAAGCTAAGAGAAAACATTCCACTGTATGGCTCTGAGCTAACTTTGGCTTTTGTTGATGCCAAGTTGAAAGAGCACCGCCTACACAGCAGTCAGTACGTGGTTAGAGAAGGGGATAGGAAGGTTATTGGTGAATTCGATCTAGAGTTCATCGCTGTAAACCACTCAATCCCTGACGCATTAGCAGTTGTAATCAGAACTAAAGCGGGATCAGTTCTACACACGGGAGACTTCAAGATGGATCAACTTCCACTTGATAACCGTCTTACAGATCTGCGTGCTTTTGCTCGTATCGGTGAAGAGGGGCTCGATCTCTTCATGTCAGATTCAACCAACGCCGATGTTCCAGGTTTTACTCCTTTGGAAAAAGACATTGGTCCAGTGATCGATGATGTTATTTCTAGAACCCCTGGCAAGGTAATCGTTGCAAGCTTCTCTTCTCACGTGCACAGAGTTCAGCAGGTAATAAACGCAGCAGCAGCTCACAACCGCAAGGTCGCCCTAGTAGGTCGTTCAATGGTTAGGAACATGAACATAGCTGAAGACCTCGGTTACCTTGATGCTCCAGAAGATATCTTTATCGAGTTCAAGAATGCTTCAAGCATTCCGCAGGATGAAATTGTTTACATGTGTACTGGTTCACAGGGTGAACCGATGGCTGTACTTTCTAAGATGGCTCACGGTGAACATGAAATCACCGTTGGAGAGGGCGACACAGTAATTCTTGCGTCATCACTGATTCCTGGAAATGAAAATGCTGTTTATCGAGTAATTGATCAGTTGACCAGACTTGGTGCAAATGTCGTTCACAAGGGTAACGCTAAGGTTCACGTCTCTGGGCACGCAGCCGCAGGGGAGCTTCTCTACTGCTACAACATCTTGAAGCCTAAGAATGCGATGCCTGTGCACGGTGAATTTAGACACCTGATTGCTAACGGAAAACTTGCTGAACAGACTGGCATTGCTTCTGAACGAGTTCAGATTGTTGAAGATGGCTGGGTTGTTGACCTTGTTGACGGAAAAGCAGAGATTGTTGGAGCTGTTGAATGTGGGCTTCTTTACGTTGACGGTAAGACAGTTGGCAAGATCACTGAGGATGATCTGAGAGACAGACGTCTCCTATCTCAAGAAGGATTTATCTCAATCTTTGCTGTTATGGACAAGGATTCAGGTCGCATCATTGTTGGCCCTGAAATCAGAGCCAAAGCTTATGCCGAAGATGACCACGTCTTTGACGATGTGAAGCCTTTGATTATCAAGGCCTTGTCTGAGGCTGCTAGTGAGGGCGTAAGGGACACTTACGCCATGCAGCAGGTAATTAGGCGAACAATCGGAACCTGGGTCAACCGAAGTCATAGACGCAGACCGGTAATTATTCCCGTAGTTATCGAAGGTTAATAAGCCACTGGCGTAACCTTTACCGCCCTGCCTGACCTGTATTGACGGGGGTCGCTGTTATTTTTGAAGGCATGGCAACACGCAAACCTTCTAAACCACGCTCACGTCCAACTGCTGGACGACCTAAGGCTAAGCAGCAGTCTAGGGACTCTGAGCACAACTGGTTTGTGCGGTCAATCTTCTGGTTCTACCTTGCAGGAGCTGCCACTATTGGCTTCCTAGCCAGGTCTTTCAGCTCTGAGAAGGTTGCTAAAGACGACCGCCGAGACGGTCCGCCCTTTCTACTGTTTTTGCTAGGTGTCGTTGGGGCTATTGTTACCTGGTTCTTCGCTGGTGAGCCTGGAACCATTGCTACAACTCTGAACGACTACACAGGTGGACTCCTCTTTGGGCAGCTGTCTGTTGCTCTGCCTGTCTTCATGATCGTCTTCTCGATGTATCTGATGAGACATCCGTCGACCATCAAAGATAACTCCAGAGTTGGGCTTGGTTGGGTAGTACTTCTGATCAGCGTCTCTGGTTTCTTTCACTTGTTCAACGAGAAGGTTCAGCCTTCTCAAGGAGCAGAGGCATTAGCTGCTGCCGGAGGTTTATTCGGCTGGCTAGTGACAGTGGTCTTTATTAGCACCCTCACTGTTTGGGGAGCTGGAGTAGTTGTATTCGTTCTAGCCCTTGGTTCGCTATTGATTATTACCAACACCGCACCAAACAAGATTGGTCCTAGAGTTTCAGAGCTCTATCACAAGCTCTTTCCAGGGGCACGCGAAACTAAAGAAGAAAAAGAAGTAGAAGAAATTGATGATGCCTTTGATGGCACAAAAGCTCCTTGGTGGAAGAGATCGAAGGAGACAGAAAAAGAAGCATTTGATACTCCAGTGGTAACTGGACAGGAAACCGTAAGTTTAGAAGAGCTCTTCGATACCGATATTCCAGCAGAGGTTACTGAACCGGTAGCCATTGTTTCAGAGAATGCGACTGAGCCAATCGCAGTTGTGTCTGAACCAGCTGATGATCAATCAACTGAATCAGCTCCAGCCACTCAAACTGCTGCGGTAGCAAAGCCAAAGAGAGCTTATGTGCTTCCTCCGGTTTCTATTTTGGTTGCTGGCACACCGCCTAAGGCTAAGACTGCAGCGAATGACACAATCGTTGAATCTCTTGATTCAGTTTTCAAAGAGTTTGGTGTTGACGCAAAGGTAAGTGGATTCTCTAGAGGGCCAACAGTTACTCGCTATGAAGTAGAAGTGAAGCCGGGTGTAAAAGTTGAAGCTGTTACACGTTTGGCAGGAAACATTTCTTATGCTGTTGCCAGCAACGAAGTTAGAATCCTTGCTCCTATTCCAGGTAAGTCATTGATTGGTATTGAGATTCCAAATGTTGACAGAGAAACAGTGTCGCTTGGTGACGTACTTAGATCTTCAGTTGCTAGTCAGAGCAAGCATCCACTGACCATTGGTATTGGTAAGGATGTTGAGGGTGGTTTCGTTGTAGCAAACCTTGCCAAGATGCCTCACCTTCTAGTTGCCGGTGCAACAGGTGCAGGTAAGTCATCATTTGTGAACTCGATGATTTCATCCATCTTGATGAGATCAAAACCTGCAGAAGTTCGAATGGTTCTTATCGACCCTAAGCGAGTTGAGTTAGCCGCTTATGAGGGTGTTCCTCACTTGATCACTCCAATCATTACCAACCCTAAGAAGGCCTCAGAAGCGCTTCAGTGGGTAGTAAAAGAGATGGATGCTCGCTATGACGACTTGGCATCATTTGGATTCAA
>JBDLVB010000033.1:0-7286 GCA_039805005.1 Actinomycetota bacterium | reverse complement strand
CCAGTTGCACACAATAGATCAACTAGTAGCGGACGAAGAAGTAAGAGAACACTAGCTTCACGAAGTTGATCGGCGATACCGAATTTCTTTGGATCTAGTTGCTTGATGATCTCAAGCAACTGCTGCCTAGCCAGTGCTAGTTCTTCTGGTTCGGATAGACCTTCTTGAATATTGGTTACTGCTTCTGCAATCTGTTCACAGAGGTCAGCAAGATATGGTCTTGCAACATCGTCTTTTAGCAAGAAGTTCACTCTTCTAACAATTACTCTTAGGTTTCTAGTCGCCAGGTCCATAGCCCGCATCAGCAGTCTTTGTCTTCTAAGTTCAGACTTGTGCTTCATTAGGAACGGGCTAATGCGGCTAATCGATAGAGCACTATCAAGTGACATTCTCCAGTTATCAATTAGCGGTTGAGATGCACGAGCATCCTTGAGTGCCTGGTTAGACAAGGACTTATTAGCATCTCTTAGAGCAAGACGCAGAGATTGCAATGCTTCAATGAAGAAATCGAACAGCTTGTTGGCATCAGATCTGGCTATTCCTCTTGGGTCTCTAGGAATTAGAGCTGTGACAATCAAAGCCATGACTCCACCGATTAGTCCATCAAAGGTTCTAATAAACACTCCGCCATCTGGAGCTGGAAGTATTTGAACAAGCATTGCCTGAATGGCTGCCGTGACAGCAAAAGCAGAACTAGCCGAAATGAATCTTGCTGCAATTAGAACAAGTAGAAGTACTAGAGCAATCTGAAGAATTCCAGCACCGAAATAGATGAGTGCAATTTCACTAATCGCAATACCAACAACCATTCCAATAGCCGTTTGGAGAATTCTCCTTGGTCTTGCATCTCTAGAAAAACCTAAGGAAGTAATACAAACGGTTACGGCTAGTAGTGGGCTCACATGCCCAAGTCCATAGAAGGCAACTGAGTAAGCAAGAAGAGCTCCGATAGTGATCTGGATAGCAGGAGCTAGAGAGTCAACAACTCTTCCTAGAGAGTCCTTCGGACTCCATCTCATCGCTTACCCCTTAGTCCGCTCACATCAACTACAGATCCAGCATCAACAGGAACTATAACTTCTTGTGTGGCACTCAATGATTCACCTGTAGCTGCATTTACTACTTTGAGTTCTATATCTAGAGGAGTGTTTCTCTTTACTAAACCAAGAGCAATTGGACCCATCTCGTGGTGCTGACCGACTGAAGTGACCTTGCCGATAGCAACATCTTCTAATCCAAAGATTTCATCCCCGAGATCAGGTAGGGCATGAGCTGAACCATCTAGGTGCAGAAAGACCAAACGTCTTGGTGGGTGTCCAAGGTTATGAACCTTAGCTACTGCTTCTTGACCTCTATAACAGCCCTTACTCAAGTGAACCGCGGTAGCTAGCCAATCGTATTCGTGAGGTAAAGACTTTTCATCAATTTCATTTGGACCTGTGGGTCTCATAGCTGCTACTCGAAGGGCATCTAATGCCATGGTTCCGCAGTGCTTGAATTCTTTCCAAACTGCATCAACGCTCGCAGCAGGAACTAGAGACTCTCTGTACTCCCAAGCTTCTGCAGGTTCAAGTCCATATCTCCAACCACCGGCTGAGGTTGTAGGCCATGGGTCCTGCCAAGAAAGAACTGCATTAGAAACATCCTTATTCCAGGTTGCTACTACTGCATAGTCAGCAGATACGTCTTCAACAGTTACCTTGGCTCTAAACACCATGCGTTGAAGTTGGGCAACCAAAGTGGCAACTTCTTCTGAATAAGTAATGAGCCACGATTTCTCGCCGTCATCAATGATGTGGAAATCTCTAACAATGCGACCTTGAGCATCAAGCCAAAGTGCCTCAACAGAAACACCAGGTTGAAGATCCACCAGAGACTGACTAAACAAGTCATTCAACCAGCTAAGTCGATCTTCCCCTGAAACAACTAAGACTGCTTTTTCTTCAAGCAGGACAGCTGATTGACCACTAATGAATTCTTTTTGTTCTACTAGTGGATTGGAATAACTCTGGGTCATTAGATTCGATCTAGTTCAACAGATACGAGAGGTACAAGTTCATCTCTGACAGAAGATGCAACTTCCATAACCCAAAGAAGCTTCACAACACCTTCTTTAGTGAGAGTTCCATACATTCTCTCTCCATAGCCCCAGCCCTTGCCAGCATCAATCAGGTGCATTGGCATATGGCTTCCGGCAACAGTTCTCATATCGATACGACCTTTAAGAACTTGCCCTGCATAAAATTCATATGCTCCGCCTGGATGAATGATCGATGCTTCTATGTCGAAGCCGCCTCTTTCATTTCTTAGGGATTCAAGATCTTCGGCTGACTTGATAGTTCGCTCCCCTGTTCCAGCAAGAACTAGCGGACCATAGTCTGCAGCTTCTGCTGGTTTTGCTAAACGCCAGAATCCAAGTTCTGCAGGAAGTTCAACATCTTTAGAGCCGTCTGTCTCATCGCCTAGAAGTCTTGAGGTTGCGTGATAGGTGAGGTAATTACCCTCGCCAACAGAGAAAGTTACTTTTTGCTGAAACTTCTGTTCTGTTGAATCTTCTCTGGATACGTATTTATTGCTAACAACACCGATTCCCTCCCAAGTGCCAACAAGAAAGGCAAGTGGAGTTAGTTCAAGTGGTAAGCCTTCAGGTAAAACGAACAACTAGCGCTGACCCTTGAAGAGCTTGTATAGAACTAGGAAGCTGATTCCAGCGATAGCCAGACCAGCAAGGACGAGGAGGCCTAAAAAGAAGATTTCAATGAACAACAACATGGTTCAAGTTTAGGGCTTGAGCAAAATATAGACACCAGCAAGTGCCAAAATGGCGTAGGTTCCGCCTGCAACGTAAATCAAACGCTCAACTATTCCCTCTGTGTGTGAGGTAACTAGGTGAAATAGAGAAACCACAGCAAGAGCACCCGCAGCTAGAACACCAAAGCTACGAATAGCATCGCCCTGATCCATGGTCAAGACAACAATTACTGCCCCTACCGCCACCAATGCCCAGATTGAGGCTATTGGCACCCATGCTTTCTTCATAAAAACCATCATGCCCTATGGCAGGGCTCTCGGGGGTAGGATTTAAGGACTAAACAGGAGAAGATTGTGGCTCATTTGCTTGTTCTGTCTGAGAATCCAGACAAAGGCCTACTGCCTTCGCTAGCCCTGCTCAGCCACAAGGTAAGGCACATTCCAGCTGAACCTGCAGCCCTAATCAATGCTCCAGGTGCCGACCTTATTCTTTTAGATGCCCGTAAAGACCTAGTAGTCGCTAAATCACTGGCTAGTGTTCTAAAAACCACAGGTTTGTCCTGCCCACTGTTCCTAGTCATTAATGAAGGTGGCCTAGCCGCTATCTCAGCCGAATGGGGAGCAGATGACTTCCTTCTGGACTCAGCTGGACCTGCAGAGATAGATGCACGTATCAGGCTTGCACTGACCAAGAACAGCTACAAGGAGCTTGAGGGCAAGATTCAGGTTGCTGGTGTTGTTATTGATGATGCAGCCTATTCAGCCAAGGTCAATGGCAAAGCCATGGACCTTACTTTCAAAGAATTTGAACTTCTCAAGTTTCTAGCCCAGCACCCGGGCAGAGTTTTTACCAGAGATCAACTGTTGAGCGAAGTCTGGGGTTACGACTACTTTGGAGGTACCAGAACAGTTGATGTCCATATCAGAAGGCTTAGATCAAAGCTTGGTGATTTAGACAGCCTTATTGGAACTGTTCGTCACGTTGGTTACCGATTTAATGCACCTAATGATGAGGTTATTCAGGTTTCCTAGCGGTCACTAAGAATTAACCACCAGTCAATAAACATCTGCGAGGATAAACACTATGTCTGAAGAGACCATGGCAATCACTCTCCCACCTAATGGGGGCGACTTGCCGCACGATCGCTTTTTAGATCGTGAACTCTCTTGGCTTGCTTTTAACGAGCGTGTATTAGAACTTGCAGAAGATTCAACTCTCCCTCTTCTAGAACGCGTCAACTTCCTAAGTATTTTTGCTTCTAACCTCGACGAATTCTTCATGGTTCGAGTTGCTGGCCTAAAGCGAAGACTAGAAACAGGAATGGCTGTTACATCGAGCTCTGGATTTGAACCTGCTGAAGCATTGACTGAAATCAGTAACCTTGCTCACTCTTTGCAACAAAGACACAGCAATCTCTACATCAATGAAATTGAACCTGCTCTAGAGCAGGCAAGAATCAACATCACTAGCTGGGACAAGCTAGAGCAGAGTGAACAAGAACAGCTGACCGATTACTACCGTAAACAAATCTTCCCTGTTCTAACACCTCTGGCTGTTGACCCCGCACACCCGTTCCCTTACATTTCAGGATTGTCACTGAACATCGCGGTGATGATCAAACACCCTGAAAATGAATCAAGACTTTTTGCAAGAGTAAAGGTTCCACCAACACTTCCTCGATTCATTCGAGTTCCTGGTTCTAGTTCTGGTGTGAAGTTCATAACCATCGAAGAAGTTATGGGTCAGCACCTACAGACCCTCTTCGAAGGAATGCAGATTCTGCAGTTCCACAACTTCCGAGTCACTCGTAACGAAGACCTAGATGTTGATGAAGATGATGCAGAGAACCTACTTCAAGCTCTTGAAGCAGAGCTTGCAAGAAGACGCCTTGGTCCTGCAGTTCGTCTTGAAGTTTCTAGAAGCATCGATCCTGTAGTTCTTGAACTATTGATGGAAGAACTAGATATTGAGCAAGAAGATGTTTATCGATTGGATGGGCCGCTAGACCTAACTGGTCTAGCTGACATCGCATTCCTAAAGAGATCAGATCTTCACTACACCCCACACAAGAGAATGACTAACCGCTACCTTCAGGCAGCAGCTGATGAGGGCATCAGCATCTTCAGTGCTCTTCGACAAAGAGACATTCTTCTTCACCACCCTTATGAGTCCTTCTCAACCAGCGTTCTAGCCTTCATTGAGCAAGCAGCAGCGGACCCTAAGGTATTTGCTATTAAGCAGACTCTTTACCGCACCAGCGGTGACTCTCCTATCGTTGATGCTCTGATTAGTGCTGCTAAGGCAGGTAAGCAGGTTCTAGCCCTAGTTGAGATCAAGGCTAGATTCGATGAGCAGAACAACATTGGCTGGGCAAGAAAGCTTGAGCAAGCTGGAGTTCACGTTGTTTACGGAATTGTTGGTCTAAAGACTCACTGTAAGTTGGCTCTGGTTATTCGCCACGAAGACGGCAAACTAAAGCGCTATTGCCACATCGGAACAGGAAACTACAACCCGAAGACCGCTCGTTTCTACGAGGACTACGGACTACTAACTAGCCGTGATGAAGTTGGTGAAGACATTGCCAAGCTCTTCAACCGTCTATCTGCCTACGCTGAAGATCTTTCATTCAATGAAGTATTGGTGTCCCCTGTTGGAGTTAGAACAGGGCTTACTGCTCTTATCGAAGCTGAAGCTAAGAATGCTAAAGAGGGCAAGCCAGCTGGAATTCAAATCAAACTCAACTCACTAGTTGACGAACAGATTATTGATTCTCTCTACCGAGCATCTAAAGCTGGTGTGAAGGTTGAGATTCTGGTTAGAGGAATGTGTTCTCTAAAGCCAGGCGTAAAAGACTTGAGCGAGAACATCACAGTGCGTTCTATTCTTGGCCGATACCTTGAGCACTCAAGAGTCTTCAGGTTCATCAATGGTGGCGACCCGATGGTATTCATCGGCTCTGCAGACATGATGCACAGAAACCTAGATAGAAGAGTTGAAACACTTGTTCGCCTACGTCAAGATGACCACCTCTTTGAAATGCAGAAGCTATTTGAATTAGCTATGCATCCAACCGCAAGCTGCTGGCAACTCGGTTCAGATGGAATCTGGCATAGAAACGGTCCAGTCAGTTCTGAAAGTGGCTTCTTCGATTTCCAAGACCAAATGATGCTTAAGACTTTGACTGCACGAACAGGCGGATACTAATGCCGGTAGTCGCAGCCGGAGCAATTCTTTGGCGTAAAGAAAAAGACTCTCTCAAGGTTCTACTTATCCACCGTGGTCGTTACGATGACTGGAGTTGGCCTAAAGGCAAACTAGATAAAGGTGAAGGTATTAGCGAAGCAGCCGTTCGTGAAATCAAAGAAGAAACCGGTCTTAAGGTTGCTCTTGGTCCAAAGCTATTTGAAAGCAAATACACTTTGGCAAATGGGTCAAAGAAAGTAGTTCACTACTGGTCAGCAAAGGTAACTGACTCTGCTCTGAAGAACCAGAAGTTCAAACCTGATGAAGAGGTTAGTTCATTTAAGTGGGTATCGGTTTCTGAGGCTAGAAAACTACTTAGTTACGAACATGACAACGATCCTCTAGATGAATTAGTCAGACTAGAAGAAGCAAACAACCTAGACACTCGATCCATCATCATTCTTCGTCATGCAAAAGCAACTCCAAGAGATCAGTGGAAGAAGGGTGAAGCTACTAGACCACTACTACCTCTAGGTCTAGTTCAAGCTGCCACACTGGCAACCACCCTAAAGGCATATTCTCCGAAACTCGTTGTGACCAGCAGTTGGAAGAGATGCATGGACACAGTTCTTCCCTACCTAAACAAACACAAGTCAAAGCTTTTAGAGAGATCTCAGTTAAGCGAACTAGGTGCCAAGAACGGACCTAAGCGAACCATCAAGTTGGTCCATAAGCTCCTCGATACCGGTAAGAGCCTGGTTATTTGTAGCCACCGTCCCGCGTTGCCAACTATCGTTGAGGCCATCGGTACATATGGAGATAAGGCTCAACGTAAAGAGCTTGAAGCCGTTCTAGCCATGGAACCAGGCCAGATGTATGTGCTCCATATCACCAAGAACAAGGGCAAGAAGAAGGGCAAGATTGTTGCCATTGAAACAATTGCCCCTGCCTTTGGCGATTAGTCTTTCTTTATGACTAATGCCCCAAAGAACTGGCTCGATTGGAAGCAATCTCGTAACAGAGTCTTTTCCAATCCAACCGGCTTCCTAGCCATTACAAACCTGGTCTGGCTCACGCAAGAGCCTCAGGAAATCGCTGGACTCAGCGGCAGCTGGTACTCAGATGGAACCTCTGTTCATGTCATCGATAGCTCAAGTGGTGAGCACTCTTGGAACATTGAAAAACTTGGCGATACTTCTTTTCAGTTTGATGGCATCTTGGTCGAACTAGCCAACAGATCAGGTTCTCTGATTGTTAGACCTAGAGACCAGAACTCTGCAATGTTGAAGGCTTTTAGCGGAGTGAAGACCTTTGAATACAATCCAGAATTTAGCGTCATCGCTACTCTCGA
>JBDLVB010000032.1:0-7369 GCA_039805005.1 Actinomycetota bacterium | reverse complement strand
ACTCATCGAAGAGGCCTACCTAGTTAGATACTCAAGATTCGTTGAGAAAAGTGGCGGTGTAATCCGCGAACTTCTAGAAAAGTGTGAAACCAAAGAGCAGTTCTTCGCAGGACTCGCTCATGTCACAGAAATAACCCAAGATCCAGCTAGAAAAGCTAACCGATACGAGCGTGCCCGCATTCTAGGAATGGCTGAGAAGAACGACAAGTTCAGAAAAGCTCTAGGTGAAGTTCAACAAGGTCTAACAGATCTCTTCACAGAGCAGTTTATAGAGGTTCAGAACAGAGGCTGGTTCAACAAGTCTTTCGACCCTAGAGCTGCAGCAGTTCTAATCCAGGCCTACACACTAGGCAAGATTGTTGACGATGTTGTGGACAACCAGATGGATCCAGTTATCTGGAATGCCCTTATCGGTCTCATTGTCGATAAGACACTTGCCTAATTCAAGTAGAGGGCTTTTACCTAGTGCAATAAATACTTTTCACTTCGCCAAGCATTGATTCGGCCTTAGTGGCCTTGACGCCCAAAGTTGCTCTTTGACCAATGAAGAAGGGGGCCCCATTTTCAGATTCGACACTCACTCTAATTTCCTCAACTACTTCAGAAGAATCTTCTGTCTTAGTGGTTTCAAAATTCATAGTTATTTCGGAACAGTCCTTATGCAATGGGATAGCAAAGACACACCAATCGAATTGTGAGTCGCAGCTAGGCAGGCTGTATTCGTCATCTTCGTAGAAGCGAAAGTAGATATCGTCCTGGCCACCGTTTCGAGTATCTGACCAAGTCCTTGAATAGCCCTCTCCAACTTGCTGCTCAGTTAGGTTGTAATCCGCAGGCCTAAGTAAATCCCCACCAAATGCACGAATCCAAGAGATTAATACCAACACCCCGATGCTAAGTAGCACATTCAAGCCCCTAAGCACTAACTTTCCTTGTTTAGTTGATTTGAGCTTCTCTTTGTAAACTGCCCACTTCTTACCTATGGATGAGTTGTGTAAGAAACGGTATTTCTCTAGTTTCTTTTCAATCCTGTCACGCCTGGTGGCCTCAGGCTCTTGCTCACTTGGCGAGTTCTGATCGCTCATAGTTTCCTTCCCCGTATGGTAATAATCTAGTCCACGCTGAGCAAAACTTGCCTTCTAGGTGGATTATTCGCAGACGGGTAAAAAACTAAATGCCCCTAGTTTCTAGGGGCATTTAGTGAGCAGTTTTTAGAACAAGTCAGCTTTCATGACCTTGGTCCAAGCAGTTACAAAGTCATTCACAAACTTCTCGTTGGCATCGTCAGCTGCATAAACTTCAGCAAGTGCACGCAATACTGAGTTAGAAGCAAAGACTAGGTCTGCTCTTGTTGCAGTCCACTTTCTTTCTCCATCAGCATATGCGTGGGAACCATAGATACCCTTTTGACCGGACTTTGGAGCCCAAGCAATGTTGTTATCTAGAAGGTTTCTAAAGAACTCATTGTTTAGAACTCCAGGTGTTGAAGTCAATACACCTATTTGAGTGTTTGAACTTGTTGCACCAAGTGCTCTTAGACCACCAACAAGAACAGTCAGCTCTGGAGGAGTTAATCCAAGCAATGAAGCTTTCTCCAGTAGTAGATGTTCTGCAGTCTCTTCATTTCCTTCAGACCAGTTGATGATTCCATCAGCAATTGGCTTGAGGTAGTTGAATGATTCAACATCTGTTTGATCTTGAGTTGAATCACCTCTACCGCTAGATACTTCGACCTGAATCTTCACTCCTCCGTCGCTTGCAGCTCGTTCGATCGCAAGGTTACCTGCGAACACGATTAGGTCTGCAAGTGAGATATCAACATTTAGGTTGCCCTTAACTTCAGCAAGCTTGTCGATAGTTGGCATTACATCAGCATTTACTGCCCAGCTTCTCTGAGGTTCTAGAGCAATACGTGCTCCATTAGCTCCACCTCGCTTGTCACTGTTTCTAAATGTTGAAGCTGAACGCCAAGCAGCTTTTACTAAGTCAGCATTTGAAAGACCTGTTGCAAGGATTGCTGATGCAATTTCTTCTTTGCTCTTGGTCCATTCAGTGCTTCCTTCAGCAACTGGGTCTTGCCATAGCAATACTTCTGCTGGAACTTCATCACCGTGGTAGCGAGTACGTGGACCCATGTCACGGTGAGTTAGCTTGAACCAGGCACGAGCAAACTGATCAGAGAAGTAATCAAAGTCAGCTAAGAACTTGCGGCTAATCTCTGCATACTTAGCGTCATAGCGAAGAGCTAGATCTGTTGTGAACATCACAGGCAGGTTCATCTGTCTTGGGATGTGAGCATCAGGAGTCATATCGACTCTTTCGCAGTCGATTGGGTGCCACATAACCGCACCAGCTGGTGAGTGAGCCTTCTCCCATTCGTACTTGAAGATCAGTTCTAGGTAGGTGTTATCCCACTTGATAGGAGTTGGAGTCCAAGCACCTTCTAGGCCGCTAGAGATGGTGTCTTCACTGTGTCCCTTGCCCTGGCTGTTAGCCCAACCTAGACCTACTTGATGTAGTTCTCCACCTTCAGGAGCTTCTCCCACTTGAGCAGCATCTCCAGCTCCGTGAGCCTTACCAAAAGCGTGACCCCCAGCAATTAGAGCAACTGTCTCTTCGTCGTTCATAGCCATACGAGCAAATGTTTCTCTGATGTCGTTAGCTGCTAACTGGAAGTCAGGATTGCCGTCTGGACCTTCAGGGTTCACATAGATCAAACCCATCTGAACAGCAGCTAGAGGGTTCTCTAGGGTGCCAGCATCACGAGTGGCGTCATAGCGCTTGTTGGCTAGCCACTCTGTCTCAGAACCCCAGTAGGTGTTATCTGGCTCCCATACATCAGCTCTTCCTCCAGCAAAGCCGAAAGTCTTGAAACCCATGTCTTCAAGAGCTACGTTTCCGGCGAGGATCATGAGGTCTGCCCAAGATAGCTTGCGACCATACTTCTGCTTGATAGGCCATAGCAACCTTCTTGCCTTATCTAGGTTGACGTTGTCAGGCCATGAGTTCAACGGGGCAAATCTCTGTAGTCCTTGGCCAGCACCACCTCTACCATCGGTAACGCGGTAGGTTCCTGCTGAGTGCCAAGCCATACGGATAAAGAATGGACCGTAGTGACCGTAGTCAGCAGGCCACCATGGCTGTGAAGTCTTCATTGCTGAGATGATGTCAGCCTTGACCTGGGCCAATGGCAGGCTCTTGAACTCCGCTACATAGTCAAAGTCTGGACCGAATGGATCGCTCTTCTCTGAGTGGTGAATAAGTGCTGCTGTTGAGAGTTGGTTAGGCCACCACTTATGGTTTGTAGTTTGGGTGGTTCCTACGCCGTGAGGCACTGGGCACTTTGCTTCTTCAGTCATTGGTTTCCTTAGATTTGATAAGGGGAACGGGTGCATTTAGACAAAGAATAACAGACTGGGTTCCGGTGCTGGACCCCCCAATGAGGATGCTACCTCGCTTCTTAGAACATTCTCAGACTTATTCAGATGCCGAAAGTAGACTGCTACCTATCATGAAAATCATTCGAATTGCAGCCCGTCTTGGACTTGGCTTAGCGCTCACTTTTGCAGGTTCCTCACATCTAGGATTTGCGAGAGAAACCTTCAGGGCTCAGGTCCCAACCTGGTTGCCACTAGATGCTGACTTTGTTGTTATCGCCAGCGGAATAGTTGAAATCCTTCTTGGCCTCTGGTTGCTGTCAGGATTCAAAACTCCAATAGCTGGAACAGTAACCGCACTCTTCTTTATCGCCATCTTCCCTGGCAACATTTCTCAATGGCTAACACAAACAGATGCGTTTGGTCTAAACACCGATGAAGCAAGATTGATCAGACTTTTCTTCCAGCCTCTTCTTGTAATTTGGGCTTTGTATTCAACAGGTGCAATTGCTTGGTTGAAGACTTTGAGATCTAAGAAGTAAAAATTTTTTAGTTAAAGAAATGTGGCCCCCGGAAAACCGAGGGCCACATTTTTAGTTCTTAGCTGTTACTTGGCAACCTTTGCGGTTGTCTTGCTTAGTGAGTAAGCAGTACCAGCTGAGTTCTTAGCTGTGATCAGTACACGTACGTACTTACCAATGTCAGACTTAGCCAACTTGTAGGTTGACTTTGTGGCACCTGAAATGGTTACACACTTAGCTGAAGAGGTTGGTGCAGTAGTAGCTGTCTTTGTTGAAGAAACTGAACAGCGGTACCACTTGTATGTGTAGGCGATTGTTGCAGTGCCAGTCCATGTACCCTTACCAGCGGTAAGTGTCTTTGCGTACTTAGCAGTACCACCAACAGCTGCTGCTGTCTTTACGGTTGGCTTTACCTTTGGCAATGGAATAGCAGGAGTTGTGGCTCCGTTGAATGCAAGGTTGTCTACGTAGAACGCGTCTCCTGCACCAGCAACGTCGAAGTCAGGGAACAGGATTACAGAAACGAACTCTTCTGTACCTGTCCAGCCTGCAACGTCGGTGAAGTCAACAGTGATCTTTGACCAACCCTTAGGAGCAGCCACAGTCTTACCAAGTGCGTTAGGGAACGCTCTTAGCTCAACGCGTACGCTCGAAGTTGTCTTCGGTGAGTAGTAGTTGAATGTGATGCTCTTGTAGGTTCCGTTTGTGACGCGCTTGTCAGCACCGAAGCGGATGATGTTTACACCTGCGTAAGTAGGAGCTCCAACGTTCTTTACGATCTTTAGAGCCTTGCCACCGTTACCAAGAGCTGGAGCGTTGTCGATGCTTGTAACAGCACCTTCGAATCCACCTTCTGGCTTAGCAAGTGTTGAATCTCCAACTACCTTCGCACCTAGAGTGTCAGCAGTTTCGAATGTAAGAAGAGTGCTTGTTGCTTCTCTTGGTACTGAAACTACTGGGATCTCTGGTGTTACAGCACCGTTGAATGCAACGTTGTCTACGTAGTATGACAAGGCAGTGTCACCAGCAGACTGGTTGAAGTCTGGGAAGATCGATAGAAGAGTGAACTCTTCTCCCGCAGTCCAACCAGCTACATCAGTGAAGTCAACAGTAATTGTTGACCAACCTAGTGGTGCGTTCACAATCTTGCCTAGTGCGTTTGGATACGGACGTAGCTCCACGTTCACCGGAGAGTTATCTTTTGGTGAGTAGTAGTTGAATGTGACCTTCTTGTGTGTTCCGTTAGTAACACGCTTGTCAGTTCCGAACTTGATGAAGGTTGCTCCAGCGTAAACCTGAGCTCCTACGTTCTTTGTGATCTTTAGCGCGTTTCCACCGTTACCACCAGCAGGTGCAACTGCGATTGAAGTTGTAGCACCTTCGAATCCACCCTGTGGCTTCTGACCTGTAGGAGCGCCTTCAACAGCAGCACCTAGTGTGTCACCAGTTTCGAATGTTAGAAGAGTGCTTGTTGCTTCTCTTGGAACAGCGATTGCTGGAGTTGTAGCTCCGTTGATTCCAACGTTGTCAATTGCATATCTCTTACCAGTTAGTGGTGTAACCGCAGCAGCACCTGTGTAAGTAGGAACGTCGGTAGGGTTTACGAAGTTAGGGAATAGAGCAATCTTTGTGTATTCCTTTGTGTCATCGTAAGTAGCTGAGAAGTCGAAGGTTAGCTTCTGCCAACCAGGAACTGCCTCAACTGCCTGTGAGATTGTTGAACCGGTACCAATCACGTTGATCTGAACTGGAGTGTTTACAGTCTCAGGTGAGTAGTAGTTCATTGTGATTGTCTTGTGAGTAGCACTTAGGTACTTCACACCAGCTGGTGCTTCATTGATTAGGTTGATACCTGACCATGGGTCACCGGCCTTTTCTAGTTCTAGAGCCTTACCACCGTTACCACCGGCAGGAGCGTCAACGATTGTTGCAACTACACCGCTGAAGCCAGGGCCTGCAGCAGCTGCACCAATTGCATCGCCAGTTTCAAAGGTGATCAATGTTGAAGTTGCTTCTCTGTTTACTGGAGTAACAGGAACATAGATGTCTGCATCTGTTCCACCGTTGATAGAGATGTTGTCAACCTCATATACCTGACCGGTGTTAGCTACAGCAGGTGCACCAGTGTAGCTAGTGTCTGCACCTTCTTTGAAGTTAGGGAAAATGATTAGCTTGGTGTAGCCACCGCCCCAGCTTCCTACGTCAGTGAAGTCAACTGAGATTGTGTTTAGACCAGGCTGAGCTTCAATAGCCTTGTAAGTTGCACCAGGCGCTTCAAGCTTTAGCATCACTGGTGATGGGGTTGCATCTGGTGACCAGTAGTCGAAAGTAACTACCTTCTTGTCAGCAGCTGTGTAACCGTAAGGGGTTGATGTTGCACCCAAGATGTTAACACCAGCCCAAGGCTCACCATTCTTGGTGATGAACAAAGCGTCGCCATCAAGGTTTGTAGATGCCTTGATTTCGGTTGAAGTTCCACCAAATGGACCATCAGCGCTAACAGCAAGAGCCTTTAGCGGATCGTTGGATTCGAAGCTTATGAAAAGAGGAGTTGCATCTAGTGCGTGAGCAGGAGATATTCCTGTTGCAAGGAGTGAACCAGTTGCTAACAGGAGAGCCGCGCGGCTAGAAGCCTTACGCAGTGTCACTTTGTTAAGAAACATGTGTGCCTTTCATTACGATGTGGAATTGCCAACTCAAGGGGAAACCCTTGAATTGTTTGATACTTTACACGCGCGCACACACGTCTAATTAGAAGAGTAAACCCGATTATTGGCTCGCGAAAGCGGTTTCGCGAAAAATGGCTTTTGTGTTATCAAATCTTTACAGACGGTAAACAAATGCCCAAAAGACAGCAAAATTACCCATTATTTTGGCATTTTGTGCTGATTTTGACTATGCGTCGGCTGGATACCTTGAACCATCGGCAAAGTTGCCGAAAAGGAAGCCTTCGCCCTCGGTTACGGACTGAACTAGAAGGTCTCCACCAACGAAGCAGCCTCTCCAGCTAGCCCCTCTACCACCAAAGGTTTCAGCCTTGTCGCCTCTAGATCTTGGCTTGTTAATGCCAAATTTGAAGGCTTGAGACTCCTCTTTGACTCTTTCGGCTAGGGCTAGATCGTCTGTTGCTAGCGAACTAACGAGGTTTCCGTTGGATACGTTCATGGCAGCAATAAGTTCTGCCTCAGATTCGGCTAGAACAATCGAATCTAGAGGGCCAAAAGGCTCACTGTGGTGAATGGACCAGGTTGTTGGTGGTTCCAAGATGGTGTGAGGGGCAATATAAGCAGATCTTTCCTGACCATTCAGGAATGTTCCATGATCAAGGCTTCCTACATATAGAGGTACTGCTCCTCTTAATACGGCCTCATCGAAGGACCTTTCTAGTTCTGCTACCTTCTTTGAGCTGATGACTGGTCCGAAGTGAAGTTCAGGGAAATCATCTTCTGGGTTGGCTACCGCCAATGGGTG
>JBDLVB010000031.1:0-9282 GCA_039805005.1 Actinomycetota bacterium | reverse complement strand
ACAGGACCAAGAGTTCTTTCTATCGACTTGAAGTGCTGAGCTGCTAGAACTTCAGTTGGAGCAAGTAATGCAGACTGTCCTTGACTGTCAGCAACTGTGAGCATTGCTCTAACTGCCACCAGAGTTTTACCTGATCCAACTTCACCTTGCAGCAATCTATTCATTGGATGAGATTGAGATAAGTCCTCTGATATTTGATTGCCAATCTCAATCTGGCCATTAGTCAGAGTGAATGGAAGCTTTGAATCAAACTCTGCTAGGTAACCTTTTTCATTAGCAACACGACTTGTGCTCTTCTGATGTTGATTCTCAAGTCTTCTCTTCACCAAGGTTGATTGAAGGATAAATGCTTCGTGATACCTCAAGGTATCTCTAGCTGCCATCCAGTCCCCCATGTTGGTTGGCTGATGAATCTTCACAATTGCGTCGTGAAGCTCTAGCAGATCATGTTTCTTTCTGAGCTCTTCAGGAACTTCATCCTCGATGGTTGGAACAACATCGAGAACTACTCGCATAGCTCTTTGAATCATCCAGGTGGAGCAAGTTGATGATGCAGGGTAAATAGGAATTGGTAGCTCAGCCCAAGCTTTGGCAACTTCATCTTCAATCTCGTCACCAAAGAGCTCATAGTCAGGATGCGCAAGTTGAAGTTTGTTTTGGTAACTACCAATTTTTCCCGCCCAAAGACCTCTAACTCCAGGTCTTAGCTTCTGAGCTCTCCATGCTTGGTTGAAGAAGGTTGCAGTTACAAAACCCTCCCCATCGGTTAGCTTCACTTCTAGGATGACGCCTGATTTACCCTTCATGCGTCTTTCATAGACCTCAACCACGTCAGCAACAAGAGTTACTGTCTCGCCGACAGGTATCTCTTTGATTGGGGTTAGTTCGCCTCTGGAGGAATACCTTCTTGGGTAATGCTGAAGTAGATCTGCTGCAGTCTTGATGTTTAGGTTCTTAGCCAACGCCTTAGCGGTCTTATCGCCTATCAGGCGGTCTAGAGGCGTTAGCGGTAACAACATGAGTCAATCTTCGCCGAAGCCTAGGACAAGTTAGGCTAGGGACACTATGACCAGAATCATTGGCGGTATCGCCGGCTCAAGAACACTAGCCTCTCCAGCAAAAGTAACGAGGCCCACATCCGACCGTATCCGAGAGAGTATCTTCAATCGCCTTGAGGCTCTAGACCTTATTGATGGAGCTGATGTCCTAGATCTTTATGCGGGAACTGGAGCTTTAGGCTTCGAAGCGGCTAGCCGTGGAGCAAGATCTCTCCTACTTGTTGAGAACAACAAGCAGGCTCTAGGTGGCATCATTACCAACCAGAGAATGATCAAGGCTGCTCTCCAGAAAGAAGAATTGGATTGCGACATTAGAGCAGAAGGTAAGTCTGTTTCTTCATACCTAGCCACTTTCTCAAGCAAGTTTGACCTTGTCTTTATTGACCCTCCTTATGAGGTTTCTAATACAGAAATCCATGAAAACCTGACGGCACTTCTTGCTCACCTCAAAGAAGATGCAGTGATAATTTTGGAAAGGTCTTCAAGAACACCTATTCCAGAACTTCCTGAGGAACTTAAGGTCGCTGAAGAAAAGTCCTACGGCGACACAGTGGTCTACTGGCTAGAAAGTAAATAAAGATGTTTGAACCGACTAAAACCCAATGGGGAAAGATTCAGGGAATCGCACTAGCTCGAGCTTTCAGCCTTCTAGGTAGCGGACTGACAATGTTCACTCTCATTTTTCGAGAGCAAAAAGCAGGTCCAGCAGCAGTTGCACTACTACTCATTGTTGGAACTCTTCCAGTAATCATCTTCTCTCCATGGGCGGGAACCATCGCGGACCGTTTCAGCACTAGACAGGTAATTCCGATTGTTGCTGTTGTAGGTGGTTCTGCAATCTTCCTACTAAGTCAAGATCTAGAGCATTGGATGATCCTGGCACTGTTGTTTATAGCAAATACCTGTGCATCTATTTCAGGTCCAACCTGGGCAAAATTGACTCCCCTACTTGCAACAAAAGAGGACATCAGCCGAGCAATGGGAACCATCCAAAGCTATTTCTCGCTAGCAGGTTTAGCTGGCCCATTCCTGGCGGGTATCCTCATCAAAGCCACAGGATACTTTTGGACATTTGTAATTGACGCCACTTTCACTGCTCTCATGGCTTTCGTGCCATTCATCATGAAAGTCAATCACGAGCCTGAAGAACTAGCTGAAGGTGAAAAGTCAAACACAACTGAAGGATTCAAGTTCCTGATGAAAAGCCCACTACTTAGATCGCTAGTTATCTTGGTCTTTGGTCTTGTCTTCTGTGTGAGCGTTGTCAACGTGGGCGATGTTTTCTTGATCACAAGAATTATGGGTGGGGATTCATTTATTTATGGTGTGGTCGGTACGTTATTCGCTCTTGGACTACTTTTGTCCAACATAATGATTGGCCGCACCAAAGTATCTATGACTACCGAGCTCAAAGTCCTTGGAGTTGGAATGGGAATCCTTTCGATATCTGGAGCATTTGTCGGAGTTGCCCCAAACTACTGGGTAGTGATGATTATCTGGTTTATAGCTGGTGTCGCTAACGCAACTATCAACAGCTACGGCGTTGGAATGATGATCAAGGAAACCCCGCATGAACTTCAGGGCAGGGTTTTTGCTGCCTTCGGAGCTGTAGTTTCTGTTGCCAGCATCGGTTCAATGGGTATTGCGGGACTAGCTATCGAATTCTTCGGGGTTAGAGAAGTGTTTGTTGTTTCTGGAATAGCTGCGCTTGCGGCGTTCTTTATCCTGTTCCCTACTGTTTATAGAGAACAAACAAAGATTATTAAAGCTAGTTCAGCTTCCTAACAGTCTCACCAATGTATAGCTGCTGAGGGCGGCCAATCTTGGTAGATGCATCGTGGTTCATTTCACGCCAGTGAGCAATCCAACCTGGCAGACGTCCCATAGCAAACAGTGTTGTGAACATGCGAGTTGGGAATCCCATCGCCTTGTAGATAACACCGGTGTAGAAGTCCACGTTTGGATATAGCTTTCTTGAGATGAAGTAATCATCAGCAAGTGCTGCAGCTTCCAGTTCCTTAGCAATATCAAGAAGTGGATCGCTAACTCCTAGGTCAGCAAGAACTCTGTCAGCTGTTGCCTTGACGATTGTTGCTCTGGGATCCATGTTCTTATAAACACGGTGACCAAAGCCCATCAACTTGATGCCGTCTTCCTTGTTCTTTACTCTTTCAATGAATCTCTGAACAGATTCACCTGAGTCTCTGATGTGAGCAAGCATTTCTAGAACAGCTTCGTTAGCACCACCGTGTAGTGGACCAAACAGTGCTGAAACACCAGCTGACACAGAAGCAAAGAGGTTTGCCTGTGAAGAACCAACTAGACGAACAGTTGATGTTGAACAGTTTTGTTCGTGGTCTGCGTGAAGAACTAGAAGTGTGTCAAGAGCCTTAGTGATAACAGGGTTCTGAATGTAAGGCTCAGCCATGTTGCCAAAGCTCATGCGTAAGAAGTTCTCAACATAACTCAATGAGTTATCTGGATAAAGAAGAGCCTGACCTAGTGCGTTCTTGTGTGAATAAGCAACAAGGGTAGGAAGCTTTGCCAATAGACGAACGGTTGACAGTTCAACTTGATAATCGTCGTGTGGGTTTAGAGAGTCCTGGTAGAAAGTTGAAAGTGCTGACACGCTTGCAGATAGAACTGACATTGGGTGAGCAGACTGAGGCATTGAGTGGAAGATGTTCTTCAAGTCTTCGTGAATCAAAGTGTGTCGTCTTAGACGCTCATCCCATTCAACGAGTTGTTGAGCGTTTGGTAGCTCACCATAAATTAGAAGATAAGCAGTTTCAATGAAGCTCTTTGAACCAGCAAGTTGTTCAATTGGGTAACCGCGGTATCTAAGAATTCCTGCATCACCATCGATGTATGTGATTGCTGATCTGGTGCTGGCTGTGTTTACGAAACCAATGTCATAAGAGTTCAAGCCAGTGCTGGCGTTTAGCTTAGAAAAGTCAATTACTGAGTCACCATCGGTGGCTTGAATAATAGGAAATTCTGCTGTTCCACCCGGGTAGTTCAGGGTGACTTTCGAGTTGTTATCAGCTGACAAAACTTGCTCCTGTGATTCTTTTGACTATTGAGTTAACCCTAGAGCATTGGTCAATCTAGCGGCACCCTCAGAAATCTTCTCATCAGTAGCAGTTATTGAGAACCTGACGTATTTGCTGCCCCCTGCTTCATAGAACTCGCCTGGAACTACCAAGATGCCCAGATCGGCCATCCTCTTCACGGTTACCCAGCAGTCCTCCCCAAGGGTTGCCCAGAGGTATAGCCCTGCCTGAGATTCAGCTATCTCAAAACCATATGCCTTAACTGCATCTAGTAGAACTTCTCTTCTCTTACGGTAGATTTCACGTTCAACTGCAACATGCTCTTCATCGCCAAGAGCGGCTATGACTGCCTTTTGAACTGGTGCAGGCATGATTAGTCCGCTATGCATTCTGATGTTCACAAGACCCTTGATGAGAGCCTCAGGACCAGCTGCAAATGCAGCTCGGTAACCAGCCAGGTTCGATTGCTTACTCAAAGAGTAGATAGCAATCAGATTCTCGTAAGAACCTTCACAAACTCTTGGGTCCAAAACTGAAGGAATCCTTGTCTCTGCCCAATGGCCCCAGCCGAGCTCGGCATAACATTCATCACTGGCTAGAACTGCACCTAGTTCACGAGCTCTTGAAACAGCTGCTTTCATCTCTGCAACATCGAGTACTCGTCCATCAGGATTTCCAGGTGAATTAATCCAAATTAGTTTGGTGTTCTCAGGCCACTTAGTCGGATCATCTTCGCTAATGATTTCAGCACCGCATAGAGCTGCCCCAACAACGTAAGCGGTGTATGCAACAGATGGTTGAACAATTACGTCGCCTTTTCCGATACCAAGCATCAGAGGTAAGAAGGAAATGAATTCTTTAGAACCGATAGTTGGCATTACCTGATCGACAGTTAGTTCAACACCACGTCTTCTGCCAAACCATTCTGCAACTGCTGTTCTGAATTCAAGTGAACCACCGGTAGTTGGGTAACCAGGTGCGTTAGTGGAATCTCTAATTGCATCTTGAATAATCTTTGGAGTTGGGTCAACTGGTGAACCAACACTTAGATCAACCATGCCTTTGGCATGCTGTTCAGCTATCGCTTGAAATGGCTTTAGTTTTTGCCAAGGATACTCCGGCAAGCGATTAAACATTATTTAGGCCTGTGGCGGGAGAGCTTTGATCACTTCGTGATCGCCTTCAATTGGACCAACCTTGGCAGCTCCGCCAGGTGATCCAACCACGCTAAAGAATTCAACATTGGCCTTGTAGTAATCAGCCCATTGAGCAGGAAGGTCGTCTTCGTAGTAGATAGCTTCAACAGGACATACCGGCTCACAAGCTCCACAGTCGACACACTCATCTGGGTGGATGTAAAGCATGCGGTCACCTTCGTAGATACAGTCAACTGGACATTCAGCGATACATGCTTTGTCTTTGACATCAACACAAGGTAGGGCAATTACGTAAGTCACTTAGATAATCCTTTTCATTCCTGGCTTCAATTATCTCTCTAGAGATGGGCTTTTCTTGATCTTGCACGCCACTTTGCGACATCAATCTTTGGAAATACTGCTGCCACCACACAAATAGCGATAGCAAATAGGACATAGCGATTGCCGTACTTGTCATCAGCAATGAAGGCATCAAAGGTCTCATTGCGGGATAGCCACCAGATTGACACCAGCATTCCTGCGTTCAAAAGATAGATAGCTCCTCTTGATCCTCGCCAGGTGCGAAGCCCATAGGCAATTGAAGCTGTTGCTCCTAGAGCTAGATATAGCCCTAGTGGAGACTGTCTGTCGTTGGCTGCGACGATGTTGTGGACCAAGGCACCCGCGTAGCCCAAGAGGATTCCCAGTGGGAAACCAAACAACGCTTTGAAAGCAGGTTTGAACCAAGGTAGGAAGTTAGGGCTTGCCTGACGAAGACGTTCTGGATCAGTGAACTTGAATTCAATTCCAGAAGCAACCGAATAGGTGTCTCTTTTGATAGTTACCTGACTAGCGTGAGCCTGAAGAGCAGCTTTCTTTAGTTCTGCTGTCTTCTCCCCACCAATGATTACAGTTGCTCTCTCCCCTGGTTCCGAGATAACCCAGAAGGTTGGCTTTTTACCCTTAACGACTTTGCGATATCTTCTCATCGCCATGGCTGTGGCATCGTGAGCTTTCTTGTGATCTGGGTGCCCGTAGCCACCTTTAGCGTTATAGGTAATGACAGCATCAGGTTTGAACTGAACCATGGCTTGGAAAATGTCATCTGCAACAACTGGGATTGAAACAGCAGCTAGTGACATCTGATCTAGTTTCAGCGGTGTGGTTGGAACTCCAAGGTTTCCAATTCTCATCCCGCTATCTATGTAGGCTCTGGTGCCAGCAAACTTATAGTTCTTCACCCCAAGAGCTGCCATGGCATTTTTGAGTTCTCCAGCACGGAAAGCACCCATCGCAGATGGGTTGGCTTCTAGAGACTTAAGCTCTTCAAGTTTGGCTTTACCTCGCTCACCTCTAGTGAGGGTAAATAGAAATACTTCGGCTCCACGCAAAACGGCATCGGCCATCACGTGCCCTGTCTGAAGAGATTCATCATCAGGGTGGGCATGGACTAAAAAGATTCTTTTAGCGTTGAAGGATTGTTTGGCCATAGAAAAACCTTAGTTCAGTTCTCACGCCTCTTGACCAAACTACGAAGTTAGGGTACCTTAACTTAGGTAACCCTAACTTCGAATGGTCTGATAACCATCGCGAAAGGAAAAATTGCTAGCAAACTTTTTAATTGGCCTAAGAGAAGGCCTAGAAGCTGCACTAATCGTAGGAATTCTAGTTGCCTACCTCAAGAAGACAAACAACAAAAGTGGCGCTATTGCGGTCCTATGGGGCACCTTAGCCGCCATCCTGGTCTCTATCCTGGTTGGTATTGGTCTAACTGTGTTTGTTTCAGTAGCCCCTGAAGGCATCAACGAAATGATTGCAGGCCTAGCCTCTATCGTGGCCGTTGTATTTGTTACCTGGATGATCTTCTGGATGTCCCAGCAAAGCCGAGCCCTAAAGGGTGAACTACACAAGAAGATTGACCTTGCTTCAACCTCTGTATTTACGCTTGTCGGAGTAGCTTTCTTCGCTGTTATTCGTGAAGGTATTGAAACATCTGTATTCCTATGGAGCTCTTCTCGTGCTGCAGGAGAAGACACCAACCCAGTACTAGGAGCAACCCTAGGTTTGTTGGTAGCAGCAGGTCTTGGTGGTAGCAGCAGGTCTTGGCTACCTGATCTACCGTGGAGCACTAAAACTTAACATCAGCAAGTTCTTCAAATACACCGGAGCTTTCTTGATCATCGTGGCTGCAGGAATTCTTGCTTACGGTGTTCACGAACTTCAGGAAATTGGTTGGTTCCCATTCCTTACCGAGAAGGCATATGACGTAAGCGGCATTATCCCGAAGGACAGTTTCATTGATGTCCTACTAAGAGGAACAGTGAGCTTCAGATCTGCTCCAGCAATTCTGGAGTCAATCGTCTGGTTCGCTTACCTAATCCCGGTAACTTACCTTTACCTAAAGCCAGCTAAGAAAGTAGCTGCCTAAACAAGTTCTAGTTAAAGAGAAATGGACCTCAATTGAGGTCCATTTTTCATTTTAATTACTTTGCTTAGCCAGCGTTCTCGTTCGCACGCTTCTTAGCAGAAGTGTTACGAGCACGAATGTTGGCATCAAGTTCAACCTTGCGGATGCGGGTTGCTTCAGGAGTAACCTCAACACACTCGTCTTCACGAGCAAACTCTAGACACTCTTCTAGAGATAGCTTGCGAGGAGGGGTTAGTGACTGGAACTCATCGCTAGATGCTGCACGCATGTTGGTGAGCTTCTTTTCCTTGGTGATGTTCACATCCATGTCATCTGCTCTAGAGTTTTCACCCACGACCATACCTGCATAAACCTCACTGGTTGGTTCAACGAAGAATGATCCACGTTCCTGCAGAGCAATCATCGCGAACGGCGTTGCAACACCAGCACGGTCAGCAACTAGAGAACCGTTGATACGTGTAACAATCTCTCCAGCCCATGGCTCGTAGCCCGCTGAGATAGCGTTAGCGATACCAGTTCCCTTGGTGCTTGTAAGGAATTCGGTTCTAAAACCAATTAGTCCACGTGATGGAACTAGGAACTCCATACGAACCCAACCGGTTGAGTGATTCACCATGTTCTTCATGCGGCCCTTACGAGCAGCCATCAGCTGAGTCATCGCACCTAGGAACTCTTCTGGAACATCAAGAGTTAGATCTTCAACAGGCTCGTGAAGCTTGCCATCAATCTTCTTGGTAACTACCTGTGGCTTACCAACAGTTAGCTCATAACCTTCACGACGCATCTGCTCAACCAAGATCGCAAGAGCTAGCTCTCCACGACCCTGAACTTCCCAAGCATCTGGACGCTCAGTAGGTAGAACCTTTAGCGACACGTTACCGATAAGTTCACGGTCTAGACGATCCTTCACTAGACGAGCAGTAACCTTAGCTCCCTTAACACGACCTGCCATTGGTGAGGTGTTGATACCAATAGTCATCGAGATAGCAGGATCATCAACTGTGATCATCGGTAGTGGACGAACATCGTTTGGATCAGCAAGTGTTTCACCGATGGTGATGTTTTCAATACCCGCAACAGCAACGATGTCACCAGCTGAAGCTGATTCAGTTGGGAAACGATCTAGTGCTTTGGTCTTTAGAAGTTCTGTGATCTTTACGTTCTGAGTTGTGCCATCCTGGCGAACCCAAGCAACCTGCTGACCCTTCTTGATAGTTCCGTTGAAGATACGAAGAAGAGCTAGACGACCAAGGAATGGAGATGCGTCAAGGTTTGTAACATGAGCCTGAAGTGGAGCTTCATCGTCGTATGTTGGAGCAGGAATGTGCTTCAGGATTGCGCCGAATAGCGGCTCCAGGTCTTCGCTGTCTGGCATTGCACCATCAGCAGGCTTGTTTAGGCTTGCACGACCTGCACGACCAGAAGCATAAATAACTGGAAGCTCAAGAATTGCATCAATGTCTAGATCTGGAACGTCTTCGTGAATATCTGATGCTAATCCCAAAAGAAGATCGTGTGTCTCTTCAACAACTTCATCAATACGAGCATCTGGACGGTCGGTCTTGTTGACTAGAAGAATAACTGTGAGGTTAGCTTCAAGAGCCTTA
>JBDLVB010000030.1:0-7467 GCA_039805005.1 Actinomycetota bacterium | reverse complement strand
GATAACTCTAGAAATAGAGACACCGGTGGTTCAGGTTTGGGTCTAGCAATTGCTAAGAGCATCGTTCAGGCACACAGCGGAACGATTGTTGCTGAAGAGACCAAGAGTGGCGGAGCTACCTTCAAAATCACTTTGCCAAACTAGTTATCCCCACCTGGATTTAGTTACCCACAGTTAATCAATCACTTAACAATTCGCATCTGTTTGCTGTGAACATGTTTACCGAAGGAGGTAAACACATGGCACAAATTCAAGTAGACAGCGAACACGTATTAGCTGCTAACAGCACCATCCAAGCAACAATTGCAAAACTACAAGCCGAAGTAGATGGACTACACGTTCAACTCATTGGCTTGCAGGATGTTTGGCGTGGATCAGCAGCAAGTAGTTTTCAAGAACTAGTAACTCGTTGGAAAGTAACCGCAACAACGGTTGATGCTCAGTTGGGTGAACTTGGTCAAGCACTTCGCTTGGCTGCAAACCAATACAGCGAAATCGAACTAGCTAACCAGCGACTATTCCTCGGCTAAAGAGGTTAAAGGTTAAGGGGTGGAACTCTAGAATCAAGTTCCACCCCTTTTAGCCGGAGCGATTCTGGCTAAGTTCTAGTAATCCATTCCGCCACCCTGAGGCATTGCTGCACCTGCAGGCTCTGGCTTGTCAGCAACGACAGCCTCTGTGGTTAGGAATAGACCAGCGATTGATGCTGCGTTCTGCAGAGCAGAGCGAGTCACCTTCACAGGGTCGTTGATACCTTCGGCAAGCATGTCAACATACTCTCCAGTAGCAGCGTTTAGGCCGTGTCCTGAAGGTAGGTTGGCAACCTTCTCAGCAACAACACCTGGCTCTAGGCCTGCGTTGATTGCGATCTGCTTTAGAGGTGCTGAGATAGCAACGCGAACGATGTTCGCTCCTGTTGCCTCGTCACCCTTAAGCTCTAGAGTCTCGAAAGCAGCCTTGCCAGCCTGGATTAGTGCAACTCCACCACCAGCAACGATTCCTTCTTCAACTGCAGCCTTAGCGTTACGAACAGCATCTTCGATGCGGTGCTTGCGCTCTTTTAGTTCAACTTCAGTAGCTGCACCTGCACGAATAACAGCAACACCACCGGCTAGCTTGGCTAGACGCTCCTGTAGCTTCTCGCGATCGTAGTCGCTGTCAGTGTTTGTGATTTCGCGACGGATCTGCTCAACGCGTCCTGCAATCTGCTCCTTGTTACCAGCACCGTCAACGATTGTGGTTTCGTCCTTGGTAATAACAATCTTGCGAGCAGTACCTAGCATGTCTAGAGTTGCGTTCTCAAGCTTTAGACCTAGTTCTTCTGTTATTACAGTTGCACCGGTCAAGATCGCGATGTCCTGAAGCATAGCCTTACGACGGTCACCAAAGCCTGGAGCCTTAACAGCAACAGACTTGAAGGTTCCACGCATCTTGTTCAGAACTAGAGTTGCAAGAGCCTGGCCTTCAACATCTTCAGCAATGATCAAAAGTGTCTTACCTGACTGCATTACCTTCTCAACGATTGGAACAATCTCAGGAACTTGAGAGATCTTGCTGTTGGCAATAAGAACAAGTGCGTCCTCTAGAACTGCTTCCTGACGCTCTGGGTCAGTTACGAATAGACCTGAGATGTAACCCTTGTCGAAACGCATACCGTCGGTTAGCTCTAGCTGAATACCGAAAGTGTTTCCTTCTTCAACTGTTACAACACCTTCGTTACCGACCTTGTCGATAGCGTCAGCAATAATTTCACCGATAACTGAGTCACCAGCAGAGATAGATGCAGTTGCTGCAATCTGCTCTTTGCTTGAAACAGGCTTTGCCTGAGCAAACAACTGAGCGATAACTGCCTCAACGGCTTTTTCAATTCCACGCTTCAAGCTGATTGGATCTGCACCAGCTGCTACGTTGCGAAGTCCTTCGCGAACAAGTGCCTGGGCTAGAACGGTTGCAGTGGTAGTTCCATCTCCTGCAACATCATCAGTCTTCTTAGCTACTTCTTTAACTAGTTCCGCACCAATTCTTTCGAATGGGTCTTCCAGTTCAATTTCCTTAGCGATAGAAACACCATCGTTGGTGATTGTTGGAGCACCGTACTTCTTTTCAAGAACTACGTTGCGACCACGTGGGCCAAGGGTGACCTTAACTGTGTCAGCAAGGATGTTCAAGCCACGCTCGAGACCGCGTCGTGCCTCTTCGTTAAAGCTAATAATTTTTGCCATGTTCGGTTACGCCCTCCTGGACGGATAAGTAAATGGATAATTAGCACTCTCCTAAGGTGAGTGCTAATCCATTTTGGCATTGAAAAGACTTGAGTGCAAGTTCCACGGTTAAAGAATTAGAGCCACCCCAAAGGGATGGCTCTAATTATTGAAACTTGTTATTAGATAACGTGTACGTTGTCAGCCTGTGGGCCCTTGTCGCCGTTCTTAACTTCGAACTCAACGCGCTGGTTTTCTCTAAGCTCCTTGTATCCTTCTGACTGGATAGCTGAGAAGTGTACGAATACGTCTGCTCCACCGTCCTGTGTGATGAATCCAAAACCCTTTTCAGAGTTGAACCACTTTACGGTTCCTTGTGCCATTTATTGCTCCTATTACTTTTTGAATCAGATCCGGTACTTCCTTCACTGCAGTCTCACCGCCAGATTTCTCTAGAAGTTTGATTCCGAGTGTTGTAGCAAACGAATCTTTTTCGACTTCCCTTAGTCTAGGGCTGTTTTGCTCTATCTGTGCCAGTCAATATTGAACAAATAACGGGACTGTTATAAGGGGTTTATTCCTTGATTTCGAAGCCAACGCCAAGTCTTACCTCGATTGGGTATTTGGCATCTTCGTTCAAAACAATGGCTAATTCGCCAATAATTCGTTGGATTCTCAGGGCTAGAGGTCTGTATTCCTCTTTTTGGATGGTGATTGAGGTGTCAGGGAAGGTTATGTCCAGGGTTCTTGAATAAGGAACAACTAGCTTGGCATTTTGAAGCTGCTGACCAATTCTCATTGCAAACTTACGAGTTCCTGAGCCATCGATGACGGTAATTGGTGTGCTGAGGTCCACTCCATTGACAACATTCTTGGTTGGGGTTGGATTGGAAAGAGCACTCACAGCAGATTGAAGACCTAGGTAACCGCCACCGCTTAGAACAGCTGATGCAATAGTGAGAACTAAGAATGACTTCCAGCGATCTTTGCTAGTACGACGAGCACGATGTCTACCGACGTGTTTGTAGTCGGCTTTCAGCAGATCAATTGAATCTGCATTCTTTGGCTTTGCCATTTAGTGGCTCCTCGTTTTGAACTAACTGCTCTATATTAGTTTTCTAACCTGTGATTTCCCTAAGAAGGCAATAATGACCGAACGTAAAGTTGAAAAGACTGAAGAGCAGTGGCGTCAGGAACTGACTGAATTCGAATATCACGTACTTCGTGAAGCCGGAACAGAGCGTGCCTTCACCGGTGAGCTCCTAAATGAGGAACGCAAGGGAACCTTCCGCTGCCGAGGCTGCAGTGCTGAGCTATTTACTAGCACCACAAAGTTTGATTCTCACTGTGGCTGGCCAAGCTTCTATGAGCCTAAAGAAGATCACGCAGTAGAGCTAAGAGAAGACAACAGTCACGGCATGAAGAGAGTTGAAGTTCTATGCCGAGCTTGTGGATCTCACCTAGGACATGTCTTTGAAGACGCTCCTCAGACTCCAACTGGAGATCGCTTCTGTATCAACTCTGTAAGCATCACTTTCGACGCTGAGTAGCAATTGACCAAAAGAGCGCTCATCGTCATAGACGTTCAAAAAGGCTTTAACTTTTTGGATGTGAAGGGTGAGAGAAATAATCCCCAATGTGAAGAAAACGTTGAAAAGCTAATCGCTGCATTTAGAAAAGCCGAACAACCAATAGTTTTCGTGAAACACAATTCAGTTTTGCCAACCTCAGTTCTACGTGCAGGTCAAGAAGGCAACGATTTCAAGGACATCATCACAGGAGAACCAGATCTCCTGGTCACTAAGACTGTGAATTCCGCTTTCTACGGTGAACCTGATCTCCATGCTTGGCTCAAAGGCAACCAAATAGATGCAGTTGCTATTTGTGGGATTCAGACCAACATGTGCTGTGAAACAACTGCTCGTATGGCAGGCAACCTTGGCCTAGATACCTGGTTCGTTTTAGATGCAACCCATACCTTCGCCAAGACTGCCAATGGCGTAAAGATTTCTGCTGAAGAACTATCCAGGACCACTTCCGTGAACCTGTCTGGCGAGTTCGCTACCGTCCTATCAACTGAAGAAGCCATCGCCCAAATCCGCTAGAAAATAGAGTGCGTTGGTATCTTGAGAGCATGAAAGAATTCGACAGCGAGAAGCTGAAAAAGAAAATTAACAAAAAAATCAATAAGAAGGTTGGCAAGAAGAAAGCCGTGAACATCGAAGTAAACAAGAAGTCAGGCGGCTTCGCCTATTTCCTTGGTTTCATCGGAGCAGCCATTTTCTATGTCTCAACAGCACCAGATTTCTGGGCTGGAGCACTAGGTCTAATCAAGGCAGCTCTATGGCCAGCATTCCTGGTCTACGCAGCACTGAACGGTCTAAACGCCTAACTTAAACAGATAAACCTCCCTTTCGGGAGGTTTTCTGGGGCCGACCAGGGGACTCGAACCCCTAACCCTCGCATTACAAGTGCGATGCGCTACCAATTGCGCCAGGTCGGCTAGGACACTAGGTCCGAAGAAAAGTTTAGCGTTTATTCGGCTTGTGTTTTACAAAATTGTGAAAAAAGTAGCCGGCTCCTAAGAGCCGGCTACTTTTCTTATTAAGCTCTCGCCTACTTCTTGTGTGTTTCGAAGAACTGAGCGAAACGTGCTGGGTTGGCTAGGTTTTCTAGCTTTCCTTCCCAGTCGTATAGGTTTCCGTTGACAAGTACGTAAGGAGTTCCACCAGGAACTTCAGTGCCTGTCACAGCTGGCTGGCTAAATGCCTCAGCTGTTCGGTTCTCGATGTACTTTGAGTAACGCTTCTGATCAATACAGTTGGTCATCTCAGCGTTGATCTCGACTCCTGCAGCAGCCAGGGTACCCTTCAATTCAGAATCGTTAGGCCCAGCAGTGTTTTCTTCTGGCTGGTTTGCATATAGAGCAGTGTTCACATCAAAGAACTTCTCAGGCTGTGAGTTAGCAACACAGAATGCAGCATTCGTGGCTCTAGATGAGTACTCGTTTAGAGACTGGCCATCCAAGAAGGAGATTGGGTGGAACTCAATGGTTGCTTCTCCAGAGTCAACCCAAGACTTAATCTGGCTTGCGTTTGGATCTTCGAAGTACTTACAGATTGGGCACTGGTAGTCCTGGTAAATGACAATCTGGTTGCCCTTTTTAGCTTCGTCAGTCTTAGTTGGAAGCAAGTCTTTACCAATCAAAATACCGCCAAGTTCGGTTGTGTTGGCTGGAACCTTCTTAGCATTTTCAGCGTTGGTGTTGGTTGTGTTGGCAACAGTGATTCCACCAACGATAACTCCAGCAACAACTCCAGCACTAGCGGCAATAACACCGATAGTGGTTAGAAGACGCTTGCGCTTGTCTCCCTTAGCTCGTTTTTCTCTTAGTTCACGGGCCTTGGCTCTTGCTTGTTCACGCTGTTCTGATCTAGTTGGACGCGGAGTCTGGTTCATATATTCACCTTTAGCTATATCTGGACAAATTGGGTAATTACCCAAAAGCATAGGTTTCCTAGTCTAAACGACTCCCAAGCAATGCAATAATAGGAATGGTCTAAGCAACCGCTCAGACCACTAATTCACTACGGATCGTGCGGCTCGTTCCTGCCGCTGAAGGAGTAATACCATGGCATCAGTGACTTTTGATAAAGCCACCAGAATCTACCCGGGCGGAACTCGCCCAGCAGTTGACCAAGTTGAGTTGACTGTCAAGGACGGAGAATTTCTAGTTCTCGTCGGTCCATCAGGTTGTGGAAAGACCACAACTCTACGTATGCTAGCTGGCCTTGAAGAGGTCAACGAAGGTCGCATCTTGATCGGTGACCGCGACGTAACCCAGGTTCCACCAAAGGACCGCGACATTGCTATGGTTTTCCAGAACTACGCTCTATACCCACACATGACCGTTGCAGAAAACATGGGCTTTGCTCTAAAGATTGCCGGTGTTAAGAAGGACGAGCGTGCAGCACGTGTTCTAGAAGCTGCAAAGCTTTTGGATCTTGAGCCATACCTAGACCGTAAGCCAAAGGCTCTTTCTGGTGGTCAGAGACAGCGTGTTGCTATGGGTCGTGCGATTGTTCGTAAGCCAGAAGTATTCCTTATGGATGAGCCGCTATCAAACCTTGATGCAAAGCTTCGTGTTGCAACTAGAACTCAGATTGCTTCACTTCAGCGTCGTCTAGGTGTAACAACTGTTTACGTTACTCACGACCAGGTTGAAGCTATGACCATGGGTGACCGCGTTGCAGTTCTAAAGGATGGCATCTTGCAGCAGGTTGACACCCCTCGTGCACTTTACGAGCGTCCAGCTAACGTATTCGTTGCAGGCTTCATCGGTTCTCCTGCGATGAACCTACTAACACTAAACATCACCGCTGGTGGAGTTAAGTTCGGTAACTCATCAATCAAGATTGACTCTGCTGTTCTTGCAAAGACCAAGGAGAAGTCAGTAACTGTTGGACTTCGTCCAGAAGATCTAGTTATTACTAAGAGTGACGGTATCGAAGTTGAAGTTGACGTAATTGAAGAACTAGGTGCAGATGCATTCCTATACGGTTCAGCAGTTATTGACGGCAAGAAGACCGACGTAATCGCACGTATCGGTTCAGTCAGCTCACTACGTTCAGGTGACAAGGTATTCCTAAAGCCTCAGGGCGGAATCACCCACCTATTCGACGTAAAGAGCGGTGCTCGTCTAAACAACGACGTTCCAGCAACAGCCAAGAAGGTAGCAGCTGAGAAGCCTGCTGCAAAGAAGGTTGCTGCTAAGCCAGCTGAGAAGAAGGTTGCAGCAAAGCCTGCAGTCAAGAAGCCAGCAGCTAAAAAGACCAAGTAGTTAAAACTAAAAAGCCCCGGCCAATAGGTCGGGGCTTTTTACTTTAAGTTCTTATTTGATGTTTTTGATTCTTGCTTTGGATACTTCATACAAAGCAACAGATGCTGCGATTCCAGCATTTAGAGATTCAGTGTCTCTAGCAATTGGAATAGAAAGAATTGCATCACAGTTCTCTTGAACTAGACGAGAGAGACCCTTTCCTTCGCTACCGATAACTAGGAGAAGTGGTTCGCTACCTAGCTTGAATGTTGGTAGAGACATGTCTCCCCCACCATCAAGACCAACAACGAATAGTCCACGCTTCTGGAATTCTTTGATAGTTGAGTTCAAGTTTGCTGCCAGTGCAACTGGGACTCTAGAGGCAGCTCCGGCAGATGTCTTCCATGCTGATGCAGTAACACCAACAGATCGACGCTGCGGAACAAT
>JBDLVB010000029.1:0-7541 GCA_039805005.1 Actinomycetota bacterium | reverse complement strand
GATGGATTCCTTCACCCGAACTCAGTTTTAGAACAACGTGGACTGATGGAAAGAAAAGGATTCCCTGAGTCTTACGATCGTTTAGCTTTGCTGAAGTTTGTGGCAGACATCAAATCAGGGCAATCAGAAGTATCAGCGCCTCTTTACTCTCACCTCACCTACGACATCGTTCCAGGCGAACACGTTGTGGTTTCATCTCCGGATGTTGTGATAATTGAAGGTCTAAATGTTTTGCAGCCACCAGCTCTGGGACAAGAAGTTGCCCTTAGCGATTACTTTGATTTCAAGATTTATGTTGATGCACCAACTGAAGAAATAGAGTCTTGGTATCTGGATAGATTCCAGGCCCTTAGAGAATCTGCCTTTAGAGATCCGGCATCATACTTCCACCGCTATGCAGAGATTGATGAAGATATCGCTTTGGACAGAGCGAAGGAAATATGGCGAACCATCAACTTACCTAACCTGATGGAAAACATAATCTCTACTAAATCCAGAGCGACATTAGTTTTGCAAAAAGGTCCTAAGCACAGAGTGGAAAGAGTTCTGCTTAGAAAGATCTAACTTAGATAGCTAGGTTCTTTTCAACAACACGTGAAATACGGTCGGCCCAGGAATGAGCTGTTCCTTCGTCAGCGGCTTCAACCATGACTCTTACTAAGTTCTCTGTTCCAGAGGCTCTCAGCAAGACACGTCCTGTGTCACCTAGCTCTGCTTCTGCTTCGCTAACAATCTCTTGCAGTCCTTGATCTGAATCAACTCTGCTCTTATCGACACCCTTGATGTTGATTAGCACCTGAGGATAGGTGGTCATCTGAGCTGCCAGCTCTTGCAAGCTCTTGCCAGTTCTCTTTACTTCAGAAGCAATCATCAATCCAGTTAGGATTCCATCACCGGTGGTCGCAAAGCGACTAAAGATAATGTGTCCTGATTGTTCTCCACCTAGAGTGAAGCCACCTTCACGGATCTGCTCCAAGACATACCTGTCGCCAACCTTGGTTTCAATCATTTCAATGCCAGCATCTTTCATGGCAATGCGAAGACCCAGGTTGCTCATTACTGTTGCAACCAATGTGTTGCGAGCTAGTTCGCCCTTTGCCTTTAGAGACAAAGCAAGGATTGCCATTAGTTGATCGCCATCAACAATTGCTCCGGTTGCATCAACTGCTAATGCTCTATCGGCATCGCCATCGTGAGCAAAGCCCATGTCAGCACCGTGCTCAAGCACTGCTGCTTGAAGAGCACTCATGCTGGTTGAGCCAAAACCTGAGTTGATGTTTAGTCCATCTGGATCATTACCAATAACAATTACTTCTGCTCCTGAATCAGCAAATACCTGAGGAGAGATAGCAGAGGCTGCACCATGAGCACAGTCGATAACAATCTTTAGTCCCTGAAGTGAGTTAGAGATGGCCCCTAGTAGGTGAACAATGTATCTATCTTCTGCATCAGCAAATCTTTGAACTCTACCTACGCCACCACCAATAGGTGTTAGCGGTGGATTAGAAAGCTCAGCTTCAATTTGATCTTCAACTTCATCAGCAAGTTTGTGGCCACCAAATGCAAAGAACTTAATTCCATTATCTGGAGCTGGGTTATGTGAAGCAGAAATCATCACACCGAAATCAGCTTGAATGTCAGCAGTTAGAAAAGCTGTTGCTGGAGTTGGAACAACTCCTGCATCAAAAACATCAACACCTGAAGAAGCTAAGCCAGCAGCAACGGCAGCAGCTAAGTATTCACCTGAGATTCTTGGATCGCGTCCGATGACTGCGATTGGTCTTCTGCCATCTGCTCGTGCTTTTTCACCTAATACAGATGCGGCTGCTTGGGCTAATGAGAGTGCGAGGGAAACTGTGAGATCGCGATTAGCAACTCCACGAACACCATCGGTACCAAATAGGCGAGCCATGGTTTAAGAATAAACGAGCAGTTGCTCGAAGCGACTTAACGCTTAGAGAACTGAGACGCCTTACGTGCCTTCTTAAGACCAGCCTTCTTACGCTCGATAACACGTGCGTCACGGCTTAGGAATCCAGCCTTCTTTAGAGCTGGACGGTTGTTGTCGCGGTCGATCTCGTTTAGTGAACGAGCAATACCTAGACGAAGTGCACCTGCTTGACCAGCAACGCCACCACCTTGGATACGTGCTGTTACATCGTAAGAGTCAGTTAGACCAAGAACCTTGAATGGGTCTGTGACTAGTTGCTGGTGCAACTTGTTTGGGAAGTATTCTGCCAAGTCGCGACCGTTTACCTTGATGACTCCGGTACCTGGCTTAATGCGAACACGTGCAACGGCTTCCTTACGGCGACCTAGACCTGCACCTGGAACAGTTAGTGGACCACGTGACTTTGCAGTCTTTACTTCAGCAACTGCTGGAGTCTCTGTGGTGTAGCTCTCTGGTGCAGCAGTTTCTGCAGCTTCAGCTTTCTTAGTTGGCATTAGTTGTCTTTCCTTCTAAGCGCTTACTGCGCTACCTGACCAATTGTGTAAGGCTTTGGAGCCTGTGCTACGTGTGGGTGCTCTGCACCGCGGTAAACCTTAAGCTTTGAAAGCTGGTCACGACCAAGAGTGTTCTTAGGAAGCATTCCGCGGATTGCCTTCTCTACTGCACGCTCTGGTGACTTCTCCAAAAGTTCTGCATAAGTAGTTGCAGTTAGACCACCTGGGTAACCAGAGTGACGGTACGCATTCTTCTTCTGCAACTTAGATCCGGTAAGTGCGACCTTCTCTGCGTTGATGATTACAACGAAGTCTCCGTTGTCCATGTGTGGAGCAAAAGTAGCCTTGTGCTTGCCGCGAAGTAACGCAGCTGCAGTTGCGGCCAAACGACCTAGAACCACGTCGGTGGCGTCGATGACTAGCCAGTCGTTCTGAAGCTCATGAGCTTTCGGTGAATAAGTACGCACGAAATTGCCTTCTATTTCTTATCGGATTGGCGATGAATTAGTAATTCATCAACTTGTGCTAAACCAAATGGTTTCAGGCACCAAGAGCCAAGTTTAGCCCCAAACTAGATAGATATGCAACCCGAAGTTTTGTCGGAATATTGCTAATCATCTTCTAGAGATCTGGTGTGCTGGGTCATTCTAACTTGGGCTTCCAGGTCCTTATTGGCTGGATATCCAACCTCAATCAGGCTTAGCCCTTCAGGGGTAACAACTTTGTAGTTATGCCCGACTCTGGACTTAGATTTGAGGGCTTTGGCTATATCGGCGGCTGTTGTCCGGCCAGCCCCAGCCTTGATGAGGGCTCCAACGATAGATCTGACCATATTGTGGGCAAAAGCATCGGCTAGGAGCTCAATTTCGACTACTCCCCCTAAAGCCTTGTTTCTTTTGACAGAAATTGACCTCAAGAGCCTAATTGTCGTTCCGTGAGGCATTGGCTTACTGAAAGCAGCAAAATCATGAAGTCCAAGGAACTCTTTACTGGCTTCCTGCATAGCCTCTAAATCCAGAGGATATTTGATCCAAAGGTTGAATCTGGCCCGCAATGGATTCCAGCCACTGGTCGCATCTGCGATTGTGTAGCGATATTTGCGATGGGTGGCCCCATATCTAGCATGGAAATGCTTCGGGGCAATCGCAGCTTTGCTGACTCTGATATCCGTTGGCAAAATAGCGTTCAACTTCATCTTTAGATCGTTTGAACGACCGAGTCTCTTTATTTGAGCTGGAGTTAGGTCTAAGTGAACAACCTGGTGTTCCGCATGAACTCCAGCGTCGGTTCTTCCGGCAACTCTGAGTGAAAAGTCATTCTTAGTTGGCCCAAAGATAGTAATCAGAGCTTTCAAGAGTTCGCCATGAACTGTTCTTAGTTTTGGCTGCTTAGCCCAACCAGCGAAATCTGTGCCATCGTAGGCAAGATCAAGCCGATAACGAATCAAGCCGTCAACCAATTGGTCAACGGCTTGATTCATGAGTCTTTGTTTTTGAATGATTACTTAGCTTCGTCAGCCTCAGGAGCCTCAGCTGCTGCTTCTGCAACTTCAGCTTCTTCAGCTGCTGCTTCAACAACTTCTTCAACTGGAGTTTCTGCTGGAGCCTCTTCAGCCGCAGCTGGAGCTTCCGCTACAACTTCTTCAACTGCAGCTTCCGCTACAACTTCTTCAGCTGCTACTTCTTCAACAACTTCTTCAGCAACAACTGCAGCTGCAGTTGCCTTGACAGCGTTAGCTACCTTTGCCTTAGTGCGAGCAGGCTTAGCAACAACTGGCTCAAGAACTAGCTCGATAAGTGCCATAGGAGCGTTGTCGCCCTTACGGAAACCTAGCTTTGTGATTCTTGTGTAACCACCGTTACGGTCCTGAACTAGTGGAGCGATGTTAGCGAATAGCTCGTGAACAACGTTCTTGTCAGTGATGTCGGCCATGGTCTGACGACGTGCGTGCAGGTCACCGCGCTTTGCAAGTGATACTAGCTTCTCAGCAACAGGCTGCATACGCTTTGCCTTGGTCTGAGTAGTAGTGATCGCCTTGTGTGTGAACAGCGATGCAGCCAAGTTGTTTAGCATCAAACGTTCGTGAGCAGGACCGCCTCCGAGGCGAGGGCCTTTAGTTGGACGTGGCATTTGTTTCTCCTATTACTTATCTAGAGCCAGGACTAAGCCTGGTCATCCTCATCGAAGTTTGCGCTGAAATATGCAGCATCAAAACCTGGTACTGAATCACGGAAACGTAGTCCCATTGAAGTTAGCTTGTCGCGTACTTCATCAACTGACTTCATTCCGAAGTTACGGATGTTCATCAACTGATCTTCAGTTAGGTTGATTAGTTCGTTAACAGTGTTGATACCTTCGCGCTTTAGGCAGTTGTATGAACGAACTGTTAGGTCTAGTTCCTCAATTGGCTTAGCTAGTGCTGGTGGTAGGTCAACTGCAACAGCTGAAACTGGAAGGTCAATACCTTCTGCATTTTCATCTAGAGCAGCTGCTAGACCGAATAGGTTAACCAATGTGATACCAGCAGAAGCAATTGCTTCACGTGGAGAAATAGATGGCTTGGTCTCAACATCAACAATTAGCTTGTCGAAGTTTGTGAACTCACCCGCACGAGTCGCCTCAACACGGTAAGACACCTTTAGAACTGGTGAATAGATTGAGTCAACAGGAATGATTGAGTTGTTAGCCATGTCTGGCTGACGGTTCTGAGATGCCTGAACATATCCACGACCAGCTTCAATGGTCAACCACATGTGTAGTTCACCCTTGGTGACGTTAGCAATTACTAACTCTGGGTTGTGGATGGTTACGCTCTCGTTGGTGACGATGTCGCCAGCAGTTGCTACTCCAACGCCCTTCTTAAGCTCTAGTACAACTGGAGCACCTGCGTCAGATGAAACAACTAGGTCCTTGATGTTTAGGATCAGCTCAGTTACGTCTTCCTTAACACCATCGATAGGACCGAATTCGTGGCTGATGCCTTCGATCTTGATGCTTGTTACTGCTGCACCTGGGATAGATGAAAGCAGGGTACGACGAAGTGAGTTACCTAGGGTGTATCCAAAACCAGGCTCTAGTGGATCTAGGGTGAAGCGAGAGCGGTTCGGGAAATTGCTGTCAATTTCTTCGTTAAGAACTGGAGTCTGTGCAATTAGCACGTTGGTTCCTTTCACTGAGACATCCGCTATTTGATATCTCTTTTGTTGGGTTTGCTATTCAGTGGCCACTAAACAGCTGTATTAAATTATTTGGTTCTTGAAACTGGTTGTCTCTTCAAAAGAAGAAACGATAAAACTAGATACGACGAATCTTTGGTGGACGACATCCGTTGTGAGCCTGTGGGGTCACATCTGAGATTGATCCAACTTCTAGACCTGCTGCCTGAAGTGAACGGATAGCTGTTTCACGACCAGAGCCTGGGCCCTTTACGAAAACGTCTACCTTCTTCAAACCGTGCTCCTGAGCCTTACGAGCTGCAGCTTCTGCTGCCATCTGTGCGGCGAATGGAGTTGACTTACGTGAACCCTTGAAGCCAACATCACCTGATGATGACCATGAGATAACAGCACCGGTGTCGTCAGTGATTGAGACGATGGTGTTGTTAAAGGTGCTCTTGATGTGAGCCTGACCGTGGGTTACGTTCTTCTTTTCTTTACGACGTGGCTTGCGGGCTGAGCCTGCTGCTTTGGTCTTAGGTGCTGCCATGAGTTTTCTCCTGAATCCTTATGAGACGCGATGAGCCGGCGGGCTACTAACGCGCTACTTTCTTCTTGCCGGCTACGGTGCGCTTTGGACCCTTACGAGTACGAGCGTTAGTTTTGGTACGCTGACCACGAACAGGTAGTCCCTTACGGTGACGAATACCTTCGTATGAACCAATCTCAACCTTGCGGCGGATATCAGCTGCAACATCACGACGTAGATCACCTTCGAGTTTGTAGTTTCCGTCTAGGTAATCACGAATAGCAACCAACTGGTCATCAGTTAGATCTTTTACTCGGATGTTTTTATCGATGTTGGTATCGGTAAGAACCTTCACGCTGCGTGTAGGACCGATTCCGTAGATGTAGGTTAGGGCGATTTCAACGCGCTTCTCGCGTGGAATATCGACTCCGGCAATACGTGCCATTGGATTTCTCCTGTTTGTTATGAAAGGTCTGCAGCAGTGTTGTCCTGAACTATTAATTCAGGCTCTCGCCTTTCCGAGAGGTGCCAGATATAAATCTTGAACACTGCCTTGTTTTTTATTTAGTTGTACTCACCCGAAGGTGAGCTGGTGCAAATCTAAAGTGCTTAGCCCTGGCGCTGTTTGTGGCGTGGGTTTTCGCAGATGATCATGACGCGACCATGGCGACGAATGACTTTACACTTGTCGCAAATCTTTTTAACGCTTGGGTTAACCTTCATGTCTCTTTATTTCTGTTCGTGGTTTTTTACAAAACCGATTTACTTGTATCGATAAATGATTCGCCCACGATTTAGGTCGTAGGTTGAAAGCTCAACAATCACGCGATCTTCAGGCAAAATCTTGATGTAATGCTGACGCATTTTTCCTGAGATGTGCGCCAAGACCTTGTGCCCGTTAGTCAACTCAACTCTGAACATCGCGTTCGGAAGAGCCTCGTAAACTGTGCCTTCGATCTCGATGACGCCGTCTTTGTTGGCCATATACTCACTTATCTTTATTCTTTTGCTGCCTCAAAAACACGCAGAAATACCGCCTTGAAAAGAGGGATTTTTCCGTGCCGAAACACCAAGACTCAATCCTAGGACATTTAAGGAAATAATGGTAGTTAAGATTCCAGCGGAACTGGGGTTATTCCATATTTGGCCAAACCAGCCACCCCGCCGTCCTCAGCTGTTAGGACCCAAATACCACCTGAGTGCTTAGCCACCGTATGCTCCCAATGGCTCGAATCTGACCCATCTTTGCTCGAAACAGTCCATTCATCGCTCAAAATCTTGACTGCCTGGCCACCTGCGGTAATCATCGGCTCAATGGCAATAACCAGCCCAGGCTCGACTGCTGGCCCTAAATCACGGGTTTGGTAGTTGAAAACAGCCGGATCTTCGTGCATTGAGCGACCAACCCCGTG
>JBDLVB010000028.1:0-7636 GCA_039805005.1 Actinomycetota bacterium | reverse complement strand
TGGCCCTCAGGGCCCAGAAGGTCCTGCTGGTCCTGTTGGAGACACTGGTCCTGCTGGTGCTACTGGTGCTACTGGTGCAGATAGCACTGTAGCTGGTCCTGCTGGTCCTCAAGGTGCACGCGGAGCTAACGGTCCTACTGGTGCAACCGGTCCTGCTGGTCCTACTGGTGCGACAGGTGCAACCGGTCCTGCTGGCCCTACTGGTCCTCAGGGTCTACGCGGTCTAACTGGTCCTGCTTCAACAGTTGCTGGTCCTCAGGGTCCTGCTGGTGCAACTGGTCCTGCTGGTCCTACAGGTGCTGCTGGTGCTGATGGTGCTGATGGTGCTGATGGTGCTGATGGTGCTGATGGTGCTGATGGCCTTGGCCTAACAGACGCTTCAGTTGGAGCAGCTTGTACTGTCACTATTGGAGCAGGCCCTGCTCTAACTGGAACACTTGAGTGGTTTGAGCAGGCAGCTGGCGTTTACGTCATGTCATGCGACACCAACTAAGGACAGGCAACAAACTAAACATGAACAACGGTCTATCAATTAGATCTATTGCTTCAGAGAGGGTGGCCGCATTAGCGGTCACCCTTTCAGCAATAGCATTCTGGCTAGTCATTATGACTTTCCCAACATTCTTTTTCTACAATCCTTTTGACACCGAGGATTTTGTCTTCCGCATCGAGCAAATCTTTTCAACATTTGCTTGGATCGCGTCAGCTACGCTGCCTGTTATTTTTGCCTGGGTAACTAAGATAAACGGCATCTCAGCAAGGCCACTCTTTGTGGTTTCCGTAGCTTTGTGGCCATTCTCAATCTTGTTGATCCAGATAACTTCTGCAGTCAGAGGACTTGGTTTCTACAGCTACCTTGGAGCATTCCCAGTGCTGACTTTGACAGACATCATCGCTCCATTGTTCTTGATCCTCATGTCTCAAGCAATTTATAGTCAAAAAAAGTAACATCGCCTCCCTTTTCCCACTAGAGCGGGGGGGGGGATGGTATATTTGCTCAGTGAATTCAAATGCGACATTTACCCCAGATGAAACGTGGGAATGGCTGAGAGCCAGGATGGCTAAGCTATCGCTCAAATCTTTGGATGAACTTTCTGAAGTTTGCGGTATCAACAAGGGAACACTTTCAAGGTACTTCCACCAAAAACAACGTCCGACGGTCGACGTTTTAGTGCCGCTATGCGAAGCTCTTCAGGTCTCGCCCAAGACACTGCTTTCTGCATTAGGTGTATTTCCAAAGTAATAATCTAGGAAATTATAAGAAAACCCTTTTTGGCTTCAAAATTTCGTTTAGCCGAATCGTTTGCAAAAAGCTCCATAAAAGCCTCATGCTCCCAATCAGTCAAGCGGCTTCTTACGAGCTCACGAAGTTCATCAAAGTCACATCCAATATGAAATCTGATCACAGTTGCACTGGGCGAACACAAAACTTGAGACTCTATAACTTCGTCGTACAGGTGCAATACCGGCTTTATCTGGATCACTAACTTCCCCAATCTAACGCAGAACCTAAGAAGCACTAAAGCGTTGCTTTTTCACAACACAAATAGCGTATACCCATTTTTGATGCACTGATGGGTTTCTATGTCCCCCAATTGCAACAATCATATATCGTTGCCACGACATGGGTTTTGCTTTGCACAGATTAGTGCTGGTTGAACCTGATCTTCTTGGCATTCATAATGACCTTGATCCTGGCGATTGATGATTTGCCCATTCCATGGAGGCTTTCTAGCTCCTGGAGGGTTACCTTTCTAAGGTCTGAGACTTTATAGAGTTTGGCATCTACCAAGGCTCTTCTGGCAGGGCCAGATAACCCGATTTTCTTCCATTCGCCATCAAAAGCGTCGTAGTCAATTGCCATAGCACCAGTCTATTGAGCGAAATGAGCACATACATTGGGCAAGATCGGCTAGTCAATGGTTCTATAAGGCCGTCAGAGTTGTTAATGGCGTTTTTGCACATCTATATAAGAAGGGGACATTTGTGACTCAATGGCAGCAGCGGTTCATTTAGGACAGGTTCGGCTTGGGTTTCCATCCTTATTTATATGCGCTCAATGTCGGTCTAATCCTCTAGGATTGAACTAATAGTTAAACCTCTCGTCTAATAGCTGACGAAATGCAAACTTAAAAACCCCAACTGCAAAACAGGAGATCATTCAATGCTGAAAAAATTCTTTAGCACACTAGCGCTAACATCACTTTTGGTTGGGGGGTTAAGCGTAAGCCAGGCAAATGCTGCAGCTGCAGATGCACTTATTGACAATGTCTCAGGCGCAGGAGTGTCTGTGAATGTAGAACTACAGTCAACCGGCGAGTTAGAGGTTGCTGAAGGAACGAAGAGTTTCAGACTCACAAAGTTCTACGAGTTTGCCGAAAGCTTCCTAATTGCTCAGCAGGGTAGAACACTAGGTGTTGCCTTCAGCATTCAACTTCCAAACGGTACTCTCATTCAAAGACAAATGGGTCTGAGTACAAACCCTACTTACTATGGAACTGTCATGGGTGGTGGCATCTGGAACAACATGGCGCAGAACGTGCAGCCTAACTACGGAGCTCAAACCATTCAGGTTCCTTCTGACGCAACTGGCTACATGGGAACTTTCTCCCCATCATTCTCAATTGATGCGCCTGTAGGTCAAACTCTTCCAGCAGGTACTTACCAGTACAGCATCGATCTGACTACCTTTGGTGGCATTGAAGTAGTTCCGACCGACGCAACAGGTTTGACTATCAACGCAACCGAGTACTCATACTTGAGCCCTGGTGCAGATTTCACAGTTCCAGCCAACACATCAACTGCTCAAATCAACGGAACACTTTGTTTTGACAGTTCAAAGGTTGCACTGGGCGACACCGTTACTGCTCAGGTTGTTCTAAATGGAGATGCAACCACAGGAACTTCAAACTACTGGAGAACAAAGACTGCCTATAAGTCTTACTCTGACCCTGACTTCAGAGACGGAGACTTTGGCTCTTCAATTACTCTTACTCAGTACGATTTGGACTGGGGAGTTGTAGCGGAGTCAACTAGATACGTGCCTGACCTAACTGCAGGTACAAGCTATGACATCGCATACAGACTCTTCAACCAAAACGACGAGGATGTAAGCGGTAGCTGTGCACCAGCTAAGCCAGCAACTCCAACTGTTCTTGTATCAAATGGATCACTTTCAGTAAGCGGACAGTTCCCTGTTGGCTCAGGAGCTAACTTCAACGCTGAATGTTCAATTTACGATTCACTTGCTCCAACTGTTTTGGTGCGTACCTCAACTGTGAACGTGAACTGGGCAAACAGATCTTCATACTCATGTAACTTCAACGGAGTAACTTCTGGAAAGACCTACCTAGTTAAGTTCAGAGATCTTTTCAACGACAAGTTCTCAGAGTATTCAGATGCTGCTCAGATTTTGATTCCAGCAGCTGGCTACACAGTCACCAGCACTTATGCAGGTGTTACCGAAGCAAAGAAGATCGTAAAGGTAAGTAGCAATGTGCTTCCGATCGAAGACTATGGAACTCGCACCTCTGTAGTTCCTGACGGTAAGGGCGGATTCTTCCTAGTCGGGTCTAAACAAGGAGCATGTCCACCTACCTGTGGAACTGCTGCTGTTCGAATCAGACATGCAAATGCAACAAGTTTGGATGGAACATTTGCCGGGACCGGTTCTGTAATCATTAACTCTTTCTCAGTTCCTAACGCCAATGCATTTGGCATGGGCTACTACGGTGTCAACAAAGACAAGTGGGCTCTTCCGATCAGCGGTTATAACCAACAAACAATGACCGGTGTAGCAGAAATCATCTTGGGTTCAGCAACTAGTGCTACAACCACTTCAAAGTCAATCTCAGGTTCTGATGTAACAGCTCTCTGTGCTTCAGCAGCTTCTGGCTACGCAGCCCGTTCATCAGGTAACCTCGAGGTTTCTGTTGTTGGTGCTCCAATTGACGAAGTAGTTCTTGCCTTTACTTGCTACAAGAGCTACACCATCGGCGGGTCTCCTAGCCAGTTGCCACTACCTATCTTGGCAACTATGAACCCATCGACTGGTGCTCTGACCTTCAAGGCTGCAATGGGAACTCCTGATGCAAACACCAACAGCGTTTCGGTAAGGTATTCAGTAAACCCGAATGCAACAAGTGGACAGGCATTGATCTCAGCTTTTGCAACCTCAAGCTTGGTCACACAAATCAACATGTTCCCAACACCTAACGGTGGAACTGTTGCAGATCACAAGGTAATCAGATTGGATTCAAGCCTTAGCGTCTTGAGCACAACTGACTCTGCCTGGGGAACTTCAGGCGGACAGATTTCTTCTGACGTTGCTTTGTCCTTGCCGACAGAGAACACAGGAAAGATATTTGCAATTGTCAATGCTGGTTTGACCCCTAGCGTTGTTTCATTTGATGGAGCAGCTGCTGGAGTAGCACTAGCAGTTGACACAACCGGATCTGAAATTGCAATGCCTACGGTTGCAACTATGGCTGGTCATGCAGTGCCTTCAAACGCAACTGTTTTGCCTGTATCTGTTGCTGGAATTGGTAAGGAAACAGCAGGTTGGATTGACCTATCTACTGGTGTTCTAACCACTGGTGAAGTGCTTAGCTACACAACGTCTACCGGTAACGGACTTGCTAAGTTCTGGGTAAGAGGATCTGACAAGAACCCACACCTTATCTTCAGCGATGCAGCAGCTCCAGCTAACTTGACTGTTCTTAAGTGGATGGATCCAAGCTACGTTGCTCCAGTAGGTGCAGTTCCTGCAGTTACTTCAAAGGATGTTAAGTACTCAAAGAACACTCCTGCAGCAGGTGCAAAGGTTACATTGACAGGTACCGACCTGGATTCAGTAATCTCAGCGAAGATCGGTGAGAACGCAGCAACTCTTGGAACCAAGACTGCTACATCACTTCAGCTAACAATTCCAACTGCATCTGCAGCAGGAACTGTTGACATCACACTGACAACAGCAGATGGCGACACAGTTGTTGACACCTTTACCTATGTAGGTCTCGGTGTTGCACAGACAGTTACAGTTGCAGCTTTGGCTTCATCAGTAACAGTCGGTGACGCTGATCTAACTCTTAGCGCACAGGTTGCATTCTCTCCAGTTGATGCTGGTACTGCAGGTGCAATTACCTGGAGCTCAGAGACTCCTGCTGTTTGTTCAATCGTTGCAAACAAGGCACGTCTACTAACTGCTGGTACTTGTACTGTGAAGGCAACAGCTGCTGCAAGTGGCGTTTTGCTAGCAGGCACTGACACTGAGTCAACAACTGTTGCTCCTGGAACAGTAGTTGCCGCTTCACAGACAGTGACACTAACTGGTCCTAGCAAGGTTGTAGTAGACCTAGATGGATTCAACCTGGTGTCATCTGCAAGCTCAGGTCTGGCTGTTGTTTACTCAACAACCACTCCAAGTGTTTGTACCGTATCTTCAACTGGTTACGTCGTTGCTAAGGCAGAGGGAACTTGTTCAATCACCTCAACCCAGGCAGGTAACGCTAACTGGTTGGCTGCGAGCAAGACACTGTCAATCACAGTTGCTAAGACACCTTCAACTCCAGTAACAGAAAAGGGAGACATCAAGAAGCCCCTAGTTCTGTCAAAGACTGGAACATTCCTAAAGAGTGGCGACACTCAACTAGGTTGGAACCGTAGCAAGGGAACCTTGGCTCTGAAGCTAAGCGTTGTCTACATTGGCCCAGTGAAGGCAACTGCATCATTCAAGGTTGGAAGCAAGACTTACACATGTACAGTCAAGTTTGGACTTTTGAAGAAGCAGTCAGCAGCGAAGATGCTAACTCTTACAGCACCGAACCTATGTGCTGCAAAGACAGAGAAGACTCAGCTTGCTGCGTTGAAGAAGATCACAACAAGCACAGTGGTTACTATAACCGTCGTGCGTGACATGTACCTTCCAACTACATACAAGAAGGTTCGCACCAAGACTCGTATTCTTTACGCGAAGCTTGGCTAATAACTAAGTTCTAGTAACTAACCCGCCACAGATTACTGTGGCGGGTTAGTTGTTTAACCTGTAAACGCTTGCAGTCCTTGAAGGCTGAGAGAAGCCTGATTCGACTCGGAGAGCGGGACACTAGGACAAGTAGACTGGGGATATGAGAGCTAAATTCCTGGGAATCCTAACTGCAACAGTGATCGTGTTTGCAGGACTTGCAGCACCAAATCTTTCCAACTCTGCATCCGCTGCAGCCACTTCTTACACTGTGACATTCGATGCCAATGGTGGAACTGGAGTGATGGCTAAACAGGTAATTTCAGTTAAGGGCAAGAAGCTTTCACCAAATAAGTTTGTTAAAGATACTCACAGATTTAGCGGATGGTCTCTAACCAGGACCGGTCCTGTCAAGTACTTCAACTCAGCTCTAGTAAAACCAAAAGCAAAGTTGACTCTGTATGCGAAATGGACAGTCAACACAAGCACTCCAGTACTAAGTGGTCTAACAGTAGGCAAGCTGCTTTGGTCTGATTCTTTCTCCGGTAAAGCTGGCGGACTACTTGATTCTTCAAACTGGACAGCTAGATACTGTGGACATGAAAATGACAATGGTGGTGGAACCTGCCACAACAATGAAAAGCAGTGGTACACACCAGACGCTATTCGTCTAGATGGATCTACTCAAGGTAATGCTGTAATTACTTCGAAGAAAGTAACAGCTGCTCCTGCTAACTCAGGTTCTTGCTTGAACCCACCATGTAGCTTCACAAGTGGTCGCTTTGACACTCAGAAGAAAGTTTCATTCAAGTATGGTTACATCGAAACTCGAATGAAGATGCCAGCAGGTGGCGGCAACTGGCCTGCATTCTGGGCTCTAGGTGACTCTATGAGTCAGGTCGGTTGGCCTCTAGCTGGAGAGATCGACATTGCTGAGCAGGGTGGAAACCTTCCAATGAGAAACTCAGCTGCGGTTCACTTCTCAAACACCAACAACGCAACCTGCTGCGGCAATCACCGCTACGTCTGGGGTCAGATTGTTAATCAACACAACTACCAAAATGAGTTCCACACTTATGGACTTGCTTGGCTACCAAACAGACTTGAGTTCTATGTCGATAGACAACTGTTCTGGAGCGTAACTCCTGCAAATGTTCAGGGTCACTGGGCATTCAACGAGCCATTCTTCTTGATCTTCAATAATGCTGTTCAAGGTTCCGCCGGATTCGGTGGAAACTACAGCGGTTGGGCTGAAAGTCAGACAGTTATTGACTACGTTCACGCTTGGCAGCTCAACGGCCAGGGATCAGTCGTAAAGAAGTAGTTTTCGTACAAACGACACATGCACGAAATAGTAAGTCTTGGCAGTCCACTTGCGAGAAAGCAATAGACATTCTCGCGTTGCTAGACTTAGCCAATGAGTGATGCAGGCAAAGAAACACGCAACAGGCTGCTGCTCACTGCTGTCGAAATGCTAGATGAGATGACTGAAAAAGATGTCTCAGCAGCCGAGATTCTTCGAAGAACAGGCATTGCCAAAGGTTCTATGTATCACTTCTGGCCATCTATCGGTGAACTCATCGAAGAGGCCTACCTAGTTAGATACTCAAGATTCGTTGAGAAAAGTGGCGGTGTAATCCGCGAACTTCTAGAAAAGTGTGAAACCAAAGAGCA
>JBDLVB010000027.1:0-7675 GCA_039805005.1 Actinomycetota bacterium | reverse complement strand
TGCTCTAGATCTTTCGACATTTGCTTCAAGACCATCGATGGTCTTATCAGCTAGTAGAACTAGAGAGTTAGATAGCAATCTAATTGACTCTAGAAGAGCGTTACCCATCACAGGAATTGCTACGTTTAGTTCGAAGTTACCGGTAGCGCCTGCCCAAGCAACAGTTGCATCGTTACCGATTACTCTGGCAACAACCATGAGTACTGCTTCAGGAATAACCGGGTTTACCTTTCCAGGCATGATTGATGAGCCTGGTTGTAGATCTGGAATAGCTAGTTCACCAATACCTGCGTTAGGTCCTGATCCCATCCAACGAAGATCGTTAGCAATCTTGGTAACACCAACAGAAAGAGTTCTAAGAGCACCTGATGCTTCAACTAGAGCATCTCTAGCTCCTTGAGCTTCAAAGTGGTTTCTAGCTTCGGTTACTGGAAGTTTTGTCTCTTGAGCAAGCAGGCGAATAACTTCCTGAGGGAAACCTTTAGGAGTGTTAATACCTGTTCCAACTGCAGTTCCACCTAGCGGTACTTCTGCAACTCTAGAGATAGTCGATTCAACTCTTTCAATGCCGTATCTAATCTGAGCTGCATAGCCACCGAACTCTTGTCCAAGTGTCACAGGGGTTGCATCCATTAGGTGTGTGCGTCCTGCCTTAACAACAGATTCCCAAGCCTTGGCTTTTACCTCTAGAGATTTAGCTAGGTGATCAAGAGCAGGAAGAAGGTTATGAATAAGAGCTGATGTAACAGCAAGGTGAACTGATGTCGGGAAGACATCGTTGGATGACTGGGATGCGTTCACGTGGTCATTAGGGTGAACTTTGCTACCAAGCTTTGCTGTTGCAAGGGTTGCTAGAACTTCATTCATGTTCATGTTTGATGAAGTTCCTGAACCAGTCTGGAAGATGTCCACTGGGAACTCATTGTCATGCTTACCTGAGATAACTTCATCAGCGGCATAGGCAATTGCGTCAGCAATGTTCTTGCCTAGCACTCCAAGAGAAGCATTGGCCAGAGCAGCAGACTTCTTGATCTGGGCAAGGGCTGCGATATGAGCTCGCTCTAGGGTGGTACCGCTAATTGGGAAGTTCTCTACTGCTCTTGCAGTCTGAGCTGCGTAGAGAGCGTTTACTGGGACTTTAACTTCACCCATGGTGTCGTGTTCAATGCGGTATTCCATTTACTTGCCTTTTCTATTTTGTGTTGCCGAAAGCTACTATTTCTTGGATTTCACCAAGGGTTAGCTTGTAGTTTGCTCCAACAACAGCCAATTTACCTGATTCAATTCGTTCAGCAATGAGGCTTGAACGAGCAATTAGCTCATTGATGGTGTCTCTGACGTGCAGATCGGTGATTTCATCAATCTGGTGCAGGCCATTGGCTTTAGCAGCTGAGACTGTTGGGGTGATTCGATCTACTAGGTTCTTGATGAACTCTCCTGCTGGCAGGCTTTGACCTTCTGCTGAGTTCATTGTTGTTCTAATCGCACCACACTCATCGTGACCTAGAACCAGAATCAACGGAACGCCTAGAACTTCAACTGCATACTCCAAAGAACCCAAGATGGTTTCTGCAATAACCTGACCTGCATTACGAACCACAAAAAGATCCCCAAGACCAACATCGAAAATGATTTCCGCTGAAAGTCTTGAATCTGAACAACCAAATAGAGCAGCGAAAGGTTTTTGTTCTTTAGCTAGTTCTGTTCTTAGTCCGAAGTCTTGTCTTAGGTGGGCAGGCTTATCGGTTACGAATCTCTGGTTACCCTCAAGCATTGCCTCCCATGCTTCTGCTGGAGTCTGAGGTCTATTTGTTCTCGGCAAGTCTGGGCACCCCATTCAGTTCTTCGTCGATTGAGTCGATAAACGCTTTGAATTCACTTTGTTCAGCAACACCGTAAAGCAGGAAGTAATCGTTGGCCTTGTAGTTCAAGACCATCACGTAGTCCATGGTCTTCTTAGGGTTGTTTTCAACAATGGATTCGTAGATATCCCAGGTGTAGTGCTTGGACTTATATGTTCCTGTAATCACTTTTCCATTGAGAGATAGTGCCAACCAGGTTGGGTTGGCATTGAAGGCTTGGGTGTAGCCAACGTATTTGATGTCGCTACCAACAAAGCCTGCTTTGAAGACAGGAACGGTATCAATGTTGTTTGTAGTTAGAGCAGCGTTATTAGCCCACCAAGCATCTGGGGGAGTGATTGTCACAATATCAAAGCTTGAATCTGCCTTAGCTTTTTGTGAAATGGCAGTGTAATCAATCGCCTTTATGCGGTTTGAATCATCTCTAGGGACAATTAGGACCAAGGTGACTACTAATCCAATAGAGGCACCCAAGGCCAAGATCAAGTTAATAACTGTTTGGCGGGCTCTATGTCTAGCAGCTGAATCACTCAAGGGGTTATTATTCCTTCTTCTTTAGTACTTCATCAAGTTTTGCTCTGGCTCCAGAAAGCCACTCTTCACACTTCTGAGCTAATACTTCGCCACGCTGCCATAGAGCCATGCTCTGATCTAGGGTTACTGAGCCTTGCTCTAGTTCATTTAGCACCTTGGTTAGCTCATCGCGAGCCTGCTCATAGGTCATCTCAGCGATGTCAGCGTTTGGGTTCTTCTCAGCCATAGTGTCTCCAGTTTAATCGTTGATTAGTTAGCGGTTGCATCCAGGTCGCCCTTGGCAACCCTAAGTTTTAGTAATGTTCCGGATTTAGCCATCTTTGGGTCAGTAATTACCTTGCCATCGGCATCTCTAACCACTGCATAGCCTCTATCAAGGGTGCTTTGCGGGGATAGAGATCTGAGCAGGTTCTTCTTGTTAGCAAGGTCAGTGGACTGTTTATCTAGCTTGTAGTCCAGGTCATCTCTTAGTTCACCTAGAGCTCTAGTTAGATCATCGGTTCTCTGGATTAGGTAGGCGTGAGGGTCTTTTAGTAAAGGGTGCTGTCTAATCTGTTGAATCAAAGTCACTTGGTGACCTAGGAAAGAGCCAATAATTGATTTCATTCTCTCTAGAGAATCAGCAATCTTTCTTCTTTCATCAACAACATCAGGAACTACTCGTTTAGCAGCATCTGTTGGAGTTGACGCTCTTAGGTCTGAGACATCATCAATGATTGGTCTGTCATTCTCATGTCCAATAGCTGAAATGACTGGAGTCTCACAAGCAGCAACTGCTCTTACTAGTGTTTCATCGCTAAAGCCAACTAGATCTAGGAAGCCACCACCACCTCGAGTAATGATGATTACTTCAACTTCAGGATCTGCATCCATCTTCTTCAGCGCTGCAATAACACTCGGTGCACACTCAGCACCTTGAACAGATACGTTGGCCATCTTGATAACTGCTTCAGGCCATCTCAAAAGAATGTTTTGTCTAACATCTTTCTCTGCATCTGAATTCTCAGCAGTAATAAGACCAATTACTCCAGGCAGGAATGGAAGTTTCTTCTTCTTGGATGGATCAGCTAGACCTTCGGCATAAATCTTTGCTCTTCTGGCTTCAATCTCAGCCATGAGAACACCAAGACCCACCTTCTTGATGGAAGAGACCTTCAAACTCAAGGTTCCTCTAGCAACGTAGTAGTCCATGTTTCCTGAAACTAGGACTCTGTCGCCGTCTTTGAACTCTTCACCTGAGGAGACAAGAACTCCGTTGAAGATGACCAGTGAGATTGTGGAACCGGTAGCAAGGTCTCTCAGCTGAGGATATGCATGGCCTCCGGCTTTGGCCTGGAACTTGATGATTTCACCCTCAACCCAAGCATTTCCCCATGCTTTGACCGCATTAGCGACTCTTTCGCTTAGCTGCTGGACCGTGAAGGGATGGTCTGGATCTTTACCGATGGCGATTTGCTCGTTCACAGGCACTTTCCTTTCACTGGTTTAGACTTGACTTGTGTCTATCTCCCAGAATACTTCCGACCAAGGACTAATTGCTTCGCGTAAGCGAGTTCTTTTGGCAGCTCCACGTGGTTACTGTGCTGGAGTGGACAGAGCCGTTATTGCCGTTGAGAAGGCCCTAGACCTTCATGGCTCACCGGTTTATGTCCGTAAAGAGATTGTCCATAACAAGCACGTAGTATCCAGCTTGGAAAGACGTGGAGCTATCTTCGTCAACGAAGTAGACGAAGTTCCTGAAGGTAGCATCCTGGTCTTCTCAGCTCACGGAGTGAGCCCTGCTGTTATCAAGGCATCTGAGGAAAGAAACCTAAACACCATTGATGCAACCTGTCCTTTGGTTACCAAGGTCCACAGAGAAGTTCAAAGATTTGCTAGCGAAGACTATGACATTCTTCTAATCGGTCACGAAGGCCATGAAGAAGTAGAAGGAACTGCTGGAGAAGCTCCAGATCACGTTCAATTAGTTGATGGTCGTCACGGAATTCTAAATGTGACTGTTAGAGACCCAGAGAAAGTTATCTGGCTATCGCAGACCACACTCTCTGTTGATGAAACTTATGAAACTGTTGAAGCTCTTCGAGAGAGATTCCCAACACTTCAAAACCCACCTAGCGATGACATTTGTTATGCAACACAGAACAGACAGGTTGCTATCAAGAAGGTAGCTCTAGATGCAGAGCTAGTTATTGTTGTTGGTTCTGCTAACTCTTCTAACACTGTCCGTCTAGTTGAAGTAGCCCTTGAAGCAGGAGCTAAGGCTTCTTACCGAGTTGACTTTGCATCAGAGATTCAAGACGAATGGTTTGAGGGAGTGTCTACCGTTGGCGTTACATCGGGAGCATCAGTACCTGAAGTTCTTGTTGAAGAAGTTCTTGAGAATCTTGCTCGTCGAGGTTACGGCGATGTTGATATTGTTCAGACAGCTGAAGAAGATGTTCAGTTCTCTCTTCCTAAAGAACTTAGAAAAGATCTAAAGGCTGCTGGTGAAGACACCAGCAATAAGCAGAAGCGTTAGTCGAACTTAGTTTCTTTTACTAGCTTCCCAGTTCTATCAAAGGTCTTCCAAACACCAGTTTGTTTGCCTTTATCAAAAGAACCAGATCTCATTAGAGATCCATCTTTTCTAAAGAATTCCCAGAAGCCATGCATTTCATTGTTTTTGTAAGCACCTTTGAAACGGGGATTCCCGTTTTCATAGAAGGGGCTTACTTCAGACAATTACAAGCTCATTGATTTAGAAGCTGAACCCAACTCTTGGGTAGCTAACTGAACACGCTTAGCCATATCGGCTTCAGCGACCTTACCCCAGGCACGTGGGTCATAAGACTTCTTGTCGCCAACTTCGCCATCGATCTTTAGGACCTTGTCGTAGTTAGAAAGCATGTGACCGGCAATAGATCTGGTGAATGCATACTGAGTGTCAGTGTCGATGTTCATCTTCACAACACCGTAGCGAACTGCATCTGCAATCTCCTGAGGAGTTGAACCTGAACCACCGTGGAAGACAAGGTCAAATGGCATGTCCTTGCCATACTTGTCACCAACTGCACGCTGAATGTCATTTAGTAGCTCTGGACGAAGAACAACGTTTCCTGCCTTGTAAACACCGTGCACGTTACCGAAGGTAAGAGCAGTTAGGTATCTACCGTTTTCGCCTAGACCTAGAGCTTCAGCAGTTAGCAGACCATCTTCGATAGTTGAGTAAAGGTGATCACCTTCACCACCTTCAACGCCATCTTCTTCTCCACCAACAACACCAATCTCAACTTCCAAGATGATGCCTAGGTTCTTGGTCTGAGCTAGTAGGTCTTTAGAGATCTGAAGGTTTTCAGTTAGAGAAACTGCTGAGCCATCCCACATCTGTGAGTTGAACAATGGGTCTTGACCATTGCGTACTCTTTCCTTGCTTAGTTCTAGAAGAGGAAGCAAGAAAGTTTCTAGGTGAGGCTTAGAGCAGTGGTCAGTGTGGATACCTACGGTGATTGGATAGTTCTTAGCTACTTCTCTTACGAAGTTAGCCATAGCCGCAGCACCAGTTGCCATGTGCTTTACAGATGAACCTGACCAGTAGTCGCCACCACCTGTTGTTACCTGGAGAATTCCATCAGAGCCTGCCTCTGTTAATCCCTGCAGAACAGCGTTAACTGTTTGTGAGCTGGATACGTTAATTGCAGGGTAAGCAAATCCACCTTTCTTAGCGCGGTCAATCATTTCTGCGTATTGATCAGGTGATGCTACTGGCACGTTAGTACTCCTATGGTTTGGCTATTTCTTCGAGTGGAACATTTAGGTTTGGTTCTGGATCAACAGTTGCCGGAGGCATGTTATCTAGGTTCTCAAGACCTGAAGTTGGTTGAGTAACTGCAATAGCTCCCCAACGAACTGCAGTTTGAACTCCCAGTGGAACATTGAAGCCAACACCGTAATCTTCTTCACCCTCAGCAATTGGGTTAGACACAACAGCAGATAGGAACCCAGCAAGAGTTGCATCTCCAGCACCAACAGTGTTGATGACCTTGACTGGAGGAGTTCTAGCTGCCCAGTGACCTTCAAGTGTCACAGCAATCATTCCGTCTGCTCCCATAGAAGCAAGAACAACTTCGATGCCGTGCTCACAAAGTTCACGAGCTGCATCAACAACATCACCAACGGTAGCTAGTTCTCTACCAACAGCTGATGCTAGTTCTTCAGCATTTGGCTTAATGACATTTGCACAGCCCTTACGAGCCCAGTAAGAAAGTGGTTCACCAGAAGTATCGAGAGCAACCTTTACTCCCATAGCCTTCATTGAATCAAAGATAGGTTGCAGATCAACATAAACACCGGTTGATTTATAAGTAGGAAGAGCTCCTGCAATTACTAACCACTTAGCTCCAGTGTTTCTAACTTCTTGTTCAGTTAGATCAATAACTTTCTGCCAGTCTTCTTCACTTAGTGCTCTAGGAGACTCGTTTACCTTTGTAGTTGTTCCTTGCTTATCAACGATTGTTGTTGAAACACGAAGGCTACCTTCAACCCACATTGGAACTAGGAATGAAGATCCTGTTCTTTCAAGAACACTGACATCTGCATTACCGATAGGAACTACACCTGGGGCATGGATGTTGGCAAGAGTAAGACCACGAGAGACGTTGATACCTTTACCAGCTAGTTCTTCACGTACATCGTCAGCACGGTTTACTCCACCGTTGTGTAGGTGATTTACAAAATAAGTTCTGTCTAGAGTGGGGGCAGGTGTCAGTGTGACAACCGGAGCACCAAAGTGTCCTTGCGACATGTGTTTCTCCTACTCACTCGTATCTATTTATATGCCTGATTCATCGGGCTATTTAGAGCAAACGACACTGTCGGCTAACTCCCAAAAGTATAACAAATGCCTAGATTTAGGCTGGTTCAGGCCTAAGGCTCTTGATCTTGTGGTTAGTCAATTCAGCCAGTTCATCAAGGCTAGAAACCCCATGTCTGTCTGCCATATGGATGACAATCCTGGCACAGGCATCGCTATCGGCTAGGGCATCATGGTGGTCAAACTCCTCATGCCCTACGGCATAAGCCACCTGATTCAGCCTGTAACTGTCTAGGTTGTAGGTCTTTCGGGCCATAACCAGAGAACAGCCATATCTAAGATCTGGAAGCTCATGTTCAATAAGAGCAGCACTTGCCCTCAAAACCCCCATGTCAAAGCCTGCATTGTGGGCAATTAGGTCATCTGAGCCTATAAACCCAAGCATTTCCTCTAGAGCTTCAGCCCAAGTAGGAGCATCCACCACATCCTG
>JBDLVB010000026.1:0-7787 GCA_039805005.1 Actinomycetota bacterium | reverse complement strand
CTACCGTTCAGTTTTGTGTTCATGATCCAAAGAGCTTTCTATTCTTTGGAAGATACAAGAACTCCTTTTGTGTTTACCATCGTGCAAGTTGGTGTGAACATCACAGGTTCACTTCTAGTTGGACTCTATGTTGAAGACATCTGGATGGTTGTTGGACTTTCTCTTGTCACGAGCACAAGCATCCTGATTCAATTCGGTTTAGCTTTTGCTTTGTTCAGAAGAAAGTTTGGATCTCTAAGTCACGGTCAGTTAACTCTCGCGACCATCAAGTTCTTAGTTGCAGCAATTCCAGCTGGTGCAGCAGGTTACTGGATGCTTCAGGTCATGGGTGGAATCAAGCAAGGTGCTTTCCCAATTGGAAGTATTCTGTCAGCTGTTGTGACCTGCATCTCAATTGGATCAGTTATCGCGCTTGTCTACATTTTGGTTCTCAAGTTACTTCGAGTGAAAGAAGTAGACATTCTTCTCGCCCCGATAGTTCGCCTGCTACGTCGCTAAAACTTGGCGAGATAAACTAGCCTTGCTTTACTTCCCCACCAACAACATACGGAGTCTAAATTGCACGAAGTAATCATCATCGGATCTGGTCCAGCTGGCTACACAGCAGGTATCTACACTGGGCGTGCAGGATTGAATCCTCTCCTAATTGCTTCATCTGTTGAAGCAGGTGGTGAGCTAATGAAGACCACCGAAGTTGAGAACTACCCAGGTTTCCCAACTGGTCTGCAGGGGCCTGAGCTCATGGATGCTTTCCGTGCTCAAGCAGAACGTTTCGGAACTGAAGTTCTTCTGGATGACGTAATTGAAGTTGACCTCAAGGGCCCAGTGAAGATTGTTAAAACTGGTGGCGGCAAAACCTTCGAAGCAAAGACAGTGATTCTTGCAACTGGTGCTGCATACCGTGAACTAGGTCTATCTCGTGAAAAGGAACTAAGCGGTTATGGAATCTCTTGGTGTGCAACCTGTGATGGATTCTTCTTTAGAGAGAAAACTATTGCTGTTGTCGGTGGTGGAGATTCAGCCATGGAAGAGGCAACCTTCCTAACTCGTTTCGCAAGCAAGGTGTATCTGATTCACCGTCGCGATTCATTCAAGGCATCGAAGATTATGCAGGAGCGTGCTCTAAACAACCCGAAGATTGAAGTTATCTGGAACACCGAAGTTAGTGAACTTCTAGGCGAAGGCAAACTAACCGGTATCAAGACCACCAACCTAGTTGATGGAACTCAGAACACTTTGGACCTAGACGGTCTATTCATTGCTATCGGTAACGACCCTAGAGTCTGGTTGGTTGAGAACCAGTTAACTCTGACCCCAGAGAAGTTCATCGAAGTTGAAGGAAGATCTTCTAAGACAAGCTTGCCTGGAGTGTTCGCTGCAGGTGATGTTATTGACCCAACATATCGTCAGGCGATTACCGCAGCTGGTTCTGGTTGTGTCGCAGCGTTAGACGCAGAACACTACCTCAGCAACCTAAAATAGAGTCAAACAATAAGGAGTAATCATGGCAGCAAAAAACGTAACCACCGCAACTTTTCAAGCAGATGTTCTTTCATCAGCTAAGCCAGTTCTAGTAGATTTCTGGGCTGAATGGTGTGGTCCATGTCGCATGGTTTCACCAATTCTTGATGAGATTGCTGGCGAGCACGCTGACAAGATCACCATCGTAAAGGTGAACGTTGACGAAGAGCCAGCCCTTGCTCAGCAGTATGGCATTACTTCAATTCCTGCAATGCAGGTGTTCCAGGGTGGGGAAGTTGTAAAGTCCATCATTGGTGCAAAGCCAAAGCCTGCTCTCTTGGCAGACTTGAGCTCATTCATCAACTAAGTTAGTTCTAAGTTAAACGGCTACGGCGCCTTAGCGCCTTAGCCGTTTTTCGTTTAACTCGATTAATGTTTCACGATTAACTAAGAAGGTTTAAATGGCTACGGATTCATGGTCTGACAGGTACGCATCTAGAGCAAACGGTTTATCCGCCTCTGAGGTTCGAGCGTTATTCGCTGTTGTCTCAAGACCAGAAGTTGTATCACTTGCCGGTGGTATGCCATTCGTACCTGCTCTTCCTAAAGAGCGAATGATTGAGAGTTTCAATTCGCTGATGTCCAATCGTTCAGCTCTTGCCTTGCAGTATTCAGGAGGACAGGGTGATCCGATTCTTCGTGAGCACATCCAAGAAATCATGTCCCTTGAGGGAATTAAGTCAGACGTTGACAACATCGTTGTCACAACTGGTTCTCAGCACGGATTAGATCTTGTCTCTTCCCTATTCTTAGATCCCGGTGATGTCGTTTTAGCTGAGGGGCCAAGCTACGTTGGAGCACTAGGAGTGTTCAGAGCGAGACAAGCTCACATCGAACATGTCTACACAGACAATCAAGGCATCTCTCCAGAAGCATTGTCTGAAACCATTAAGCGCGTTCAAGCTGCTGGTAAAAATATCAAGTTCCTCTACCTTGTGCCAAACTTTGCAAATCCAAGTGGTGTGACACTCGCTGCTGAGAGAAGAGCAAAGATTTTGGAAATCTGTCGCAAGAATAGAATCTTGGTTTTGGAAGACAACGTTTATGGACTTCTCTACTTCGATGAGAAAGCTCCTGATGCTCTTCGATCAATGGATGAGGATGGTGTCATTTACCTTGGCTCATTCTCGAAGATTCTTGTTCCAGGTTTTAGAGTCGGTTACGTATTAGCTCCACCTTCTATCAAAGAGAAACTCGTTCTAGCCAACGAATCCGCAGTGTTGTGTCCTAGTGCTTTCTCCCAAATGATGATTAGTGAGTACCTAAGCACCAATGATTGGAAAGCACAGATTTCAGTCTTCAGAAATGAATATCGCATCCGTCGCGATGCGGCTCTGTCAGCGATGGGTGAATACCTGCCAGATTTGAAGACAACCAAACCTGGTGGAGGTTTCTACCTCTGGGTAGATCTGCCAGAAGGTGTGAACTCAAAGAAGATGCTGCCTAAGGCTGTAGAGAACCTGGTTGCTTACACACCAGGAACAGCTTTTTACGGAAATGGAACAGGCCAAGAGTTCTTGAGAATTTCTTATTCATATCCAACGCCAGAAAACATAAAAGTTGGCGTTGAGCGTCTAGCAAAAACTATTGCCGCCGAGTTGGCTTCCTAAATAATCACCAAGTTATCCACAGCCGAAGTGAATTTTGCTGTGGATAAGCATGTGGAAAACCTGTGGATAACTGGTTTTTTACCTGTGGATAATTCTAGAACTTGGTATCTTGACCTAATTCGTCAAGAATTCTCTTCATGTCGTCAACGCTAGCGAAGTCGATCTCAATAGTTCCCTTACGCAAGCCTAATTTGATGCGAACAGAAGTGTTGAGCTTGTTAGAAAGGTTCTCAGCCAAGGTTTTTAGTGCTTCTTGTTTGCTTCCAGCCTTGATCTTGCCTTTTTTGCCTGGCTTCTTGACCAGTTCTTCGGTTGCACGAACAGATAGGCCCAAGTTGATGACTTTGTTTGCCAATTCCGTCATTCGTTCAGGATCTTCGACAGAAAGAATGGCTCTGGCGTGACCTGCACTCAAAACACCGGCTGCAACTTTTGACTGAAGGGCTGTAGGAAGCCTCAGAAGCCTAATGGTGTTAGTGATTTGTGGTCGTGAACGAGAAAGTTTCTCAGCCAATTGATCCTGAGTGCAGCCATATTCCTCAAGAAGCTGTTGATATGCGCTTGCTTCTTCAATTGCGTTTAGGTCGCTTCTGTGAAGGTTCTCAAGCAAAGCGTCCCTAAGCATGTTTTCATCGCCCGTTTCACGAATAACAGCAGGAATCTGAGTTAGTCCAGCCTCTTTAGAAGCTCTAAGGCGACGCTCACCCATGATTAGTTCGTACTTGTCAACACCATTCTGTTTACCAAGTGAACGAACTGAGATTGGCTGAAGGACGCCGAATTCACGGACGCTGCCAACAAGTTCAGCAAAATCTGCAGGATCAAAGTTACTTCTAGGCTGTTTAGCGTTTGGGGTGATGTCGGCGATGTTCAAATAGCCAAAAGTTGCACCTGGAACAGCTACTAGATCAACTGGGGCATTGGTTGAACCGCCAAAGAAGACGCTAATCGGGTTGCCATCAGCAGGACGTTCCATACGGTCTTGGGTGTTAGAAACTTCTGGAATCAAGGCTCCGATGCCTCTACCTAATCCACCTTTTTTCTCAGCCATTAGATACTCCTCTGTTTGCTAGTTCAATTGCAGCTTCCATGTATGAAATTGCTCCATTCGAGCTGCGATCGTAGTTGATTACTGTTTGTCCGTAACTTGGGGCTTCGGCAACACCAATTTGACGTGGAATTAGAGTCTGAAGGGTCTGAGTTGGGAAGTGATTGCGCACATCGTCAACTACAGCCTGATTTAGCTTGGTTCTTGAGTCATACATGGTTAGAAGAATTGTTGACAGGGCTAGGTTCGGATTCAAAGCTCCGCGAATCATGTCAATGCTTCGTTTCAGCTGGCTAAGACCCTCTAGCGCGTAGTACTCACACTGAATAGGGATGAGAACTTCGGTAGCTGCTGTAAACGCATTGACGGTCAGAAGACCAAGGCTTGGTGGGCAGTCAATAAAGACGTAGTCCGGCTTTACAGAAGTTGTTGAGATGTAGGCGGCCAGAGCGTTCTTTAGCCTGTGTTCGCGGGCTAGAAGGGACACAAGCTCCAGTTCAGCAGTTGCCAGGTCAATAGTGGCTGGAACGCATCTCACTCTTGGAGATTCTGGGCTAACCTGCACAACCTCAGCTAAATCCATGTTCTGAGTGATTACTTCGTAGATTGACTTGACGCCAATTCGGTGCTCAATTCCAAGGGCTGTGGAGGCATTTCCTTGAGGATCTAGGTCGATTACTAGAACTTCCATGCCTCTGTCTGCCAAGGCTACAGCTAGGTTTACAGCAGTAGTTGTCTTACCAACTCCACCTTTTTGGTTTGAAACAGTAATTACTCGAGTAGCAGCAGGGTGGGGGATAACTGCATTTCTGACATAAGCCATGCGTCTAGTGTTTTCGCTGATCTCCTGGGCTAGCGGAGCGTCTTTGAAGCCTCCTGCTAATCCGAATTCATCGGGATGTTTCACGTGAAACCTGCTTCTCAATAGTGTTTACTTCTTCAGTGGTTGCCTGCCAACCAACAGCGCTAGGGCTGATTTCGGTTCTGCCATTAGGGTATCCGAGGCCTCGGACAACTTCCCTTTTAGCCACAGAAGAGCTCTCTGCCAAAGAAAGAGAAGCTTCGTTCACGTTGTGATCTTGACTCAAAACATCTCCCTATCTAAGTTCCTAGAGTAGCCTAACCCGAACAACTGTAGTTGGGTCAATCAGAAGATTTTCCCCAACTGTGATGATCTCGAATGAGTCTAATTTGAGTTTCTTAGCCAAGGACTTAGAGTCCTCGATTTCTTCTTGGGCTTTAGAACCCTTCATTGCGAGGACTTGGCCACCAGCGACAGTTAGAGGTGCCAGCATTCGAAGTAACTTCGGCAGAGCTGAAACGGCTCTGGCTGTAGTCACGTCATAGTTCCTTAGGGGAGCTTCTTCCGCTCTACCCCTCAATACCTTGACGTTTTCAAGTCCTAGGGTTGGCACAACAACCTCTGAGAGCCAGTTGGCTCTTCTTTCCATGGGTTCAATCAACACGAACTTGGTGTGCGGCTTCATGATTGCCATCGGGACGCCTGGGAAACCTGCTCCTGAGCCAACATCGGCGACAGTTTGCCCATCTTCAACCAATTCCGCTACAACTGCCGAGTTGAGAATGTGTCTAGACCAGAGTTTCGGTAGCTCTCTAGGTCCGATGAGGCCAAGTAGATCGCCATCTCGAACTAGTAGGTCAAAGTACTGTCTAGCCTGAGCTATGTGAGAACCGAAGACCTCTTGGGCCTCCTTAGGTTCCACCTCTGGGGTGTAATCGATGTTTTCATCAAGATCACTCATAGACATCCAATCTGTAAGACTAAACAAAAAGCCAGGACGTTAGCCCTGGCTGAATGTTTCACGTGAAACTACTCGGCAGGTTTTGCCACAATGTGGCGTTCTTTGCCTTCGCCTTCAGACTGGGAAATTAGTCCAGCCTCGGCGATCAAATCGTGAGAGATCTTGCGATCATAAGAGCTCATCGGTTTTAGGGCTACAGGAGCGTTAGTGTCCTTCACCTTGTCAATTGCCTTGTTGACCAGTCTGGTCAATGCGTCCAGACGAACTTGTCTAGAGCCGGCAATGTCAATGATTAGGCGGCTAAAAGACTGAGTTTTGGTCTGAACAGCAATACGAGTTAGCTCCTGTAGTGCCTCAACAGTGTCTGGGTGAGAGACAAGTCTTAGGTTGCTTTCCTCGTCAGCAGTTACTTCTAGGTAGGCTCTGCCCTGTCTAACATCAATGTTGATGTCGCCATCAAGGTCAAAGATGTCTAGGAGCTCTTCTAGATAGTCGGCAGCTACTTCGCCTTCTTCTTCTAGATCCTTAATTGAGGTCTTAGCCTCAGTTGCTTCAGATACTTCCTCTTGGATCTCTGTTACTTCATTCTGTTCTGACATTTTTCCTACTTCTTGCCGTTCGGCTTCTTCTTGGCTCTGGCCTTAGAAACAGGCTGAACTCGCTGGACTGGAGGTGCGGCTTCAGGTTCTGCCGCAGGGGTTTCGCTAGTAAGTTTGCCCTTCTTGAGCAACTTCGCTTGACGTTCATTGTGTGCAATCGAGCCAGGTGTTGGCATGCGCTTGATTACGTAATACTGCTGTCCCATGGTCCAGAAGTTGGAAACTAGCCAGTAAATCAATACACCTAGAGGGAATGAGATACCTGAAATCAAGAAGATTACAGGGAACGCGTAAAGCATGATCTTCTGAGTCTGCGCGAACTGTGAGTTCTGAACGTCTGGGTTCTGGTTCTTAGCCATGATTTGCTTCTGGGTAATGAACTGTGAACCAGTCATTAGAACAATCATCACTGCAGCAATGATCATCACTGAAGTGCTAGTTGCGGTTAGGAAAGTTTCTGAAAGGCTGGCTCCTAGGAACTTTGAGCGAGCAAAAGACTCTGAAAGCTCTCTAGTTAGAAGGCCTACACCAGGCTTCTTGCTCTGTGCTTCTTGAAGAGTTGTAAACAGTGAGAAGAACACTGGCATCTGGGCTAATAGTGGGAGACATGAAGCAAATGGGCTAGATCCGTGCTTCTTGTATAGTGCCATTTGCTCTTTAGCCATGCGCTCACGGGAGTCTCTGTCAGTCTTACCCTTGTACTTCTTCTGGAGCTTCTGTAGGTCTGGCTGCAGAACGTACATTGATCTCTGAGACTTGATCTGCTTCACAAACAGAGGGATAAGTGCGGCTCTAACAACTAGAACCAATCCAACAATGGATGCAACCCAAGAAATACCTGAGTCTGGAGATAGTCCAAAAGTAGTCAGCACGTTGTGGAAGGTCACCAAGATGGCTTCAATAACCCACCTGAATGGCCAGAGTATGGCTGCGAATATGTCCATTTACTTATCCTTTTCTTATGAAACTGTTTCTAGCTTGGCAAACACAAACCCGTGCTTGCTTAGAGCCAACCACTTTGGACCTGATTTAACTTCATCAACGCCACCCTTTGTAAATGGGTTGCATCTTAGAATTCTCCAGGTTGTAAGTAGAGATCCTTTTACTAATCCGTGCTGCTGTATAGAGCCTAAACCGTATGCAGAGCATGACGGGTAGAAACGGCAAACATCTCCGTATAGAGGAGAAATGAACTTTCTCCATACAACGATGAAGGCAATAAAGGCATTTCTTGGCAATAGCCAGA
>JBDLVB010000025.1:0-9358 GCA_039805005.1 Actinomycetota bacterium | reverse complement strand
ACAACACCGACACGTAGTTCTTATCGACTTGGCCCAGAAGATCCTTGGCCGCAGCGCCACCAAAGGGCTTGGGCGGAACGGGTACCTCAAGCAGATCTTCCGTGATCTCCTTGATCTGTTCGCGCTGGCTCAGGACAATTTCCTTTTGCAGCTTCAATGGCTTGATGTCGCTCAGGGTAGGCGAAGCCTGCTCCTCAAACTCCATCTGGCTCAACTCGTTCTCAAGATAGAGGTCGCATTCCTTCAGATTGCGGACCAGCTTTTCGATGTCGTTCGTGGTCGAAGGCTGGATCCCCTCGACCTCTTGCAGAATCTCGGACGTGAAGGTCAGCATCTCCTGACGCTCACGCAGGTTCGGCTCGCTGTTGACCCGCTTCAGCAGGGTATTCAACCCCTTCTCCGGCTTCTCCTTGTTAACGGTATCTGGCAAGACCAAGCCTAGCTTGGTGACAGTCTCGTCAGCAATTGGCTTGACGACAACATTGGCATGCAATGGTTTAAAATTCATATTTTTTAGATTAGCTTTGAGTAATAAATTCAAAGCTTTTAATTAATTTTTTAGCAGTCTGATTAGCAGAGTGCTAATCAGTTCATCTCTAGACACTGTGATTCCCTGATGTCTAACCAAGTACTCCAAGACACAGAACTCTTTACTGGTTAGCTCAGTCTTTTCTCCATCGATAAATACTTTTCTTCGTTGTAGATCGATGACTACACCTTTAGCTGCATCATCTTCTGTCTTATCTACTAAACGCTCTAGAGCCTTAGGGTCAGATAACGCAGCTCTTACAACGTCAACGTTTCTCCCACCAGAACCAGTCTTAGCAAGAGCAACTGATGCAAATGTTTCAGCAGCAAGACCAGGAGCGATTGAGTCAAGAGTGTTTCTAAGAGCAGCAACTATTGCTCCAAGGGAAGTGCCATTAGCTAGTGCAGTTGCCTCGTCGATGCCGACGTAGAGTGCGAAGCCACGGGCTTCAGTTGTAGTGGGGTATGCCTAAAGAGGACTTATTTCTGGGGTGTTGGTGTCGTAACTTGTTTGGAAGCGGGCTTAGCCGGCTAGAAAGTTAGCGACACATTCGCATACACATAACAGCGCTCATCATGACAGGGCGAATTACAGTCGCCTCCGACATGGTGTTTGAAATAGCGGTGTTAGTCATGACATAAACTTTAGGACCAGAAGCCAAGTGCGTCAAGTTGAAAACGCCTAATCGGGAAAGTAGTTTTCATGAGCCTGGAGAGGAAGGTGTCCGTGTCTAATTCAGACCTAAACATCCTCTTTGTCTGCACAGGCAATACCTGCAGATCCCCGATGGCTGAACAGATTTTCAACCAGGAAGCCTTAGACGTTTCAGCCCATGCCACCTCGGCTGGACTTGATGCCCAAGAGGGTTCACCAATCAACCCACACGCAATAGAAGCCTTGAAAGGGCTTGGCTATAGCTCAACAGAGCACAGCTCCAAACTGCTCTCAACTGAAGCAGTTGAAGCTGCAGATGTGATTCTTACTTTTACCCAGAGTCAAAAGATTGAACTGGGTCAGAGATTCCCGGCTGCAAGTGGAAAACTGTTCACCATTTCTGAATACGCAAACTCTGGACTAGACAAGATTGAAGATGTGCCAGATCCTTATGGGGAAAGTCAAGTTGTTTATCAAGAGACTGCAGAAAGAATTGCTTCTCTAGTGAAAGTAATTGTTGGTTCACTAAAGAACAGTTAGTCAGCCAGACCGTAGAGTCGGTCACCAGCGTCACCTAGACCTGGAACGATGTAGCCAAGTTCATTAAGTTTTTCATCAAGAGCACCTAGGACAATCTTTACGTCTCTGTCACCAAGATGCTTCTCCACTGCAGCTAAACCTTCAGGGGCTCCTAGAAGACAAATGCAGGTGACATCAGTTGCACCTTTTTCAAAAACATAATCAATCGAATCGATTAGTGTCCCACCGGTAGCAAGCATTGGGTCAATGATGAATACCTGTCGACCAGTGAGATCATCTGGCAGACGGTTTGCGTATGTGTAAGGCTCAAGAGTTTCTTCATTTCTCTTGATACCTAAGAAACCAACTTCAGCAGTTGGAAGAAGTTTTACGATTCCTTCAAGCATTCCCAAACCTGCACGCAAGATAGGGATGATGATCGGACGAGGCTTGGAAAGTTTTCTACCCTTGGTTTCAACTACCGGAGTCTGAATAGTTACCTCGGTTGTCTTTACTTCTCTTGTGGCCTCATAGGCCAATAAGGTAACAAGTTCTTCAACCAGCTGTCTAAAAACAGGGGATGGAGTGTTCTTATCTCTAAGAACAGTCAACTTGTGAGTTACTAATGGGTGGTCTGCCACGTGAATCCGCATAGGCTAAATCTAGCGTTAGTGAGGTGGATGTAGTGAACCAGACCTGGATTCCATATATGAGAGCAGCATTAGTTGAAGCTCAGATAGCCATGGATGTGTCAGATGATGTGCCAGTGGGTGCAGTCATCGTTGACGAAAAGGGCGAGATTATTGCCCGAGGCAGAAACGAACGCGAACTTTCAGGGGATCCAACCGCCCATGCTGAAATCCTTGCCATTAGAGAAGCTGCAGAAAAGCTGGGGGATTGGCGTCTAAATGGCTTGACTCTAGTAGTCACCTTGGAACCATGCGTGATGTGTGCAGGAGCAATCCAAGCGGCAAGGATCTCAAGAGTTGTTTTTGGAGCTTGGGATGAGAAGGTCGGAGCAACAGGTTCCCTGTATGACCTGGTCAGAGATAAGCGTCTTGGCACCGAAATAGAGGTAATTCCAGAGATTTTGCTTACTGAAACCAGTGCTCAACTCAAGGAATTCTTCGCTAAAAAGCGTTAAAACCCCGCTATTTCCTATGGAGTAACCTGATTTACGGTGACGTGTCCGAGCGGCCGAAGGTGCAACTCTCGAAAAGTTGTGTGGGTGAAAGCCCACCGTGGGTTCAAATCCCACCGTCACCGCCACTTTTTCTGTGAATTTCCGTATTAAGCGGTTCGTTTAGGATTTAGCCCTAATAAACTTGGTTCCTATACGGAACCGCGGATTTTAGGGGATTTTGATGGCAAAGCTGATTATCACTGATGGGATTGGGCTGATTAAGCTTTCTCCTGTCCAGGGATATCTGCTTGGCAGGAGATATGTGGCCTTTGAACTTGACCGAATGATCAAGGTTGAGGTCCAAAACACCCCAACTAGAGCCGATCTTGGGGAAAAGACCAAATATGGCTGGCTACCCTTCTCAATCACTGGGGAATATCAAAAAGGGGCTAAAAAGACCCTGTTTATAGGGACAAAGAAGGACAGATGTGTCCGAGTTTTGATGCTAAATCCAGCTTTGGACGAAATTGTCCTGACTTCAGGCAAGCAACTGGAGCTTTATGCCATCCTCAAGGAACACCAGCAGGACAAGATTTACCCTCGGGACTAAAACTCAAGTTCGGGATATTAGCCAATATCTTCAAGATTTATCTTGCATTTACCTAAATGAGACCTATAAGATAGAGGTTTGCTCCCCAACAACTCGTAAGCATATTTTGGCTTCGCATTTGTACGCATATTTTGGCGACAAAGTTAGGGACTAATCCCATAGACCGTTCTAAATAAGTAAACCGCCTTTGAAGGGATCATCTTGGCCGCCAAGAAAACCACCAAAAACATTCGTTCAGCACAACGACTTTCCTTCGCGAAAACTCGTGAGCCGATTGAACTTCCAAATCTTCTAACCCTGCAGACCGAGAGCTTTGAATGGCTCGTAGGCGACAAAGCATGGAGAGACAAGGTTGGCCCAGATGCCAAGACCGGTCTTGAGGAAGTATTCGAGGAGCTATCTCCTATCGAAGACAACCCAAACAACCCGAGCGAAGCAAAGATGGGTCTTGAGTTCAAGTCACCTACTTTGGATGAGCCGACCTACACTCCTGACCAGTGCAAGGTAAAGGGCAAGACTTACGCTCGTCCTTTGTATATCAAGGCAGAGTTCACCAACTACAAGACTGGTGAAATCAAGAGCCAAACCGTTTTCATGGGTGAATTCCCAATCATGACTAACGAAGGTACTTTCGTTGTTAACGGAACAGAGCGTGTAGTTGTTTCTCAGCTAGTTAGATCACCTGGTGTTTACTTCTCTGTTTCAACAAACACAACAGGAAACCTTGACGTTAAGAACAACAAGGCTCAGATCATTCCTTCACGTGGTTCATACCTAGAGTTCCTAACCGAATGGGTTAAGGATGACCGCAAGTCTGTTTCACGTTTTGGTAAGCCAATTCTTCAGGTGCAGGTTGACCGTAAGACTAAGGTTTCAGCAACTATCTTCCTAAAGGCTCTTGGTCTTTCTCGTGAAGAAATTGTTGACGCATTCTCAGATGTGAAGTCAGTTGCAACTGCAGCTAATGGTTGGGAGATCGACATCGATCTAATCAACAACACATTGGACTACGACGAGTCACGTGCATTCACAACTCCAGTCATCACTAAAGAAGATGCACTGAAGGAAATGTACCGCAAGGTTCGTGGCGAATCAGGTAACGCAGATGCTGCTGAAGCTTGGTTGAAGAGCGTCTACTTCGACAAGAAGAGATACAACCTTGCTCGCGTTGGTCGTCACAAGCTAAACCGCAAGCTTGGTGTATCAGTTGATGAGAACACCACAGTGCTAACTGTTGAAGACATCGTTGCAACTATGAAGTACCTTTTGGTATTCGACCTTGCGTTGAAGAACAAAGCAGACATCACAAGCAACATGAACTTCCCGCTAAAGATGTCAGGTAAGAAAGTCGACATCAGAATCTCTGCAGATGACATCGACGACTTCCAGAACCGTCGTATCCGTTCAGTTGGAGAACTAATCCAGAACCAGGTTCGTATCGGTCTAAGCCGTATGGAACGCGTTGTTCGTGAGCGTATGTCTACTCAGGATGTTGAGGCTATTACTCCTCAGACTCTGATCAACCTACGTCCAGTTGTTTCAGCAATCAAAGAGTTCTTTGGTGCTAGCCAGCTATCTCAGTTCATGGATCAGAACAACCCTCTTGCAGGTCTTGCTCACAAGCGTCGTCTGTCGGCCCTAGGTCCCGGCGGTATCGCAAGAGAGCGTGCACAGATGGAAGTCCGTGACGTTCACCCATCCCACTACGGTCGTATGTGCCCAGTTGAAACTCCTGAAGGTCCAAACATTGGTCTTATCGGTTCCCTAACTGCATACGCACGTATCAACGCATTCGGTTTCATTGAGACTCCTTACAACAGAGTTGTAAACGGAAAAGTTTCAGGCAAGATCGACTACCTAGATGCAGCAGAAGAAGACGGCAAGGTTATTGGTGGAGCCGATGTTCCTCTAAACGCTGACAAGACTTTTGCTAACAAGAAGGTATTCGCTCGTTTCAAGGGTGACGTTGTTGAAGTTGATAACGACCAGGTTGACTACATTGACATTTCACCTCGTCAGCTAGCTTCTGTTTCAACATCACTTATTCCATTCCTAGAGCACGACGACTCAAGCCGTGCTTTGATGGGTGCGAACATGCAACGTCAAGCAGTTCCACTAATCCGTAGCGAAGCACCACTAGTTGGTACCGGTATGGAGCGTGCAGCTGCAATGGATTCACACGCTGTTCTTCTTTCAAGAAGTGCTGGTGTTGTTGAAGAAGTTGACGCTGACACAATCGTGGTTAGAGGCGATGACAACAAGCAGGAGAAATACACTCTTCGCAAGTTCGAGCGTTCAAACCAGGGAACAGCTATCAACCAGCGTGCAATTGTTTCTGTTGGTCAGAAAGTTGAAGCGGGAGAAGCTCTTGCTGATGGTCCAGCAACCGATCAGGGTGAACTAGCTCTAGGTAAGAACCTTCTAGTTGCATTCATGCCTTGGGAAGGCCACAACTTCGAAGACGCGATCATCTTGAGCCAGTCATTGGTTAAGGAAGACACTCTTTCATCTATCCACATCGAAGCTCACGAAGTTGAGGCTAGAGACACCAAGCTAGGTAAGGAAGAGATCACTGCAGATCTTCCTAACGTATCTGCAGAAGCTCTTGCTCAGCTAGACGAGCGCGGAATCATTCGCGTTGGTGCTGAAGTTCGTCCAGGAGATATCTTGGTTGGAAAGGTAACACCTAAGGGTGAGACCGAGCTTTCAGCTGAAGAGCGTTTGCTTAGAGCAATCTTCAACGAGAAGAGCCGCGAAGTTCGCGACACTTCTTTGAAGGTGCCTCACGGTGAAGCTGGAACAGTTATTGCTGTTACCGTATTCGACGTTGAAGCAGGCGATGATGAAATGGCTGCTGGTGTAAACCAGAGAGTTGTTGTTCACATTGCTCAGAAGCGTAAGATCACCGAAGGTGACAAGCTTGCAGGTCGTCACGGAAACAAGGGTGTTATTTCTAAGATCCTTCCAGTTGAAGACATGCCATTCCTTGAAGATGGAACTCCGGTTGACATCATCTTGAACCCACTAGGTATTCCAGGACGTATGAACTTCGGTCAGGTTCTAGAAACACACCTAGGTTGGATCGCGAAGCAGGGTTGGGAAATCAAGCCTGGCGCTAAGTGGGCAGAGCACCTAAGCGAGGAACTGCACTCAGCAGAGCCTGGCACTAAGGTTGCAACCCCGATCTTCGACGGTGCACACAAGGATGACATCATCGGTCTTCTAGACTCAACTCTTCCTAACCGTGATGGTCAGAAGTTGGTTGACAAGACCGGTAAGGCAAGACTGTTCGATGGTCGTTCAGGCGAGCCTTTCCCAATGCCAATCTCTGTTGGTTACATGTACATCTTGAAGCTTCACCACTTAGTGGACGACAAGATTCACGCACGTTCAACAGGTCCTTACTCAATGATCACCCAGCAACCACTTGGTGGTAAGGCTCAGTTCGGTGGACAGAGATTCGGTGAGATGGAAGTTTGGGCTCTTCAGGCTTATGGTGCAGCACACACTCTTCAAGAGTTGCTAACCATCAAGTCAGATGACATCACAGGTCGTGTTAAGACTTATGAAGCCATCGTTAAGGGCGACAACATCCAAGCTCCTGGTATTCCAGAATCCTTCCGAGTTCTTGCTAAGGAAATGCAATCCCTTGCTCTAAACGTTGAGGTTCTCAACGCAGAGGGTGCGATTGTGACTCTAAAGGATGAAGAATTCGAGCGCGACATGGCCACTGAGTCTATGGACGGCATCAACCTATCCCGTAACGAATCATTGTCTAACGACACTGACTTCACTAACTTCTAAGCGAATCTCGAGAGAAAAGAATAAATATGGACGTCGAAACATTTAGCTCCCTAAGAATTGGTCTTGCCACTTCTGATGACATTCGCTCATGGTCAAACGGTGAAGTCAAGAAGCCAGAAACAATTAACTACAGAACCCTAAAGCCTGAGAAGGATGGTCTTTTCTGTGAAAAGATCTTCGGTCCTACAAAGGACTGGGAATGTTCTTGTGGAAAGTACAAGCGTGTACGTTTCAAGGACATCGTCTGTGAGCGTTGTGGTGTTCAGGTAACAAAGTCATCTGTACGTCGTGAGCGTATGGGTCACATTGAGCTTGCAGCTCCTGTTACTCACATCTGGTACTTCAAGGGTGTTCCTAGCCGTTTGGGCTACCTACTAAACATGGCTCCTAAAGATCTAGAGAAGATCATTTACTTTGCTGCTTACCGCGTCATGGAAATTGACCAGGACAACAAGGAAATTGATTGGGCTCTAATCAAGGATGACTACACCCAGCGTGTTAAGCAGACTCTAGATTCTCGTTTTGCCGAGATGATGGAACTTGCTCAAGAGGAATATGATTTCCTAACTTCAGAAGGTCTAGCACTTCAGACCGCAGTGAAGCTATGGGAAGCTCCTGTTTGGGTTGACGCTCAATTCCACAAGTCAATTGATCAGATGATCAAGATGGAAATTGATGACACCAAGAACTACCTTGACAAGCCTTTCACTGCAGTTATTGCAGAAGGTAAAGAAGGTGTTACTCGTGAAGCAGCTGCTCAGAAGATCGTAAACACTCGTATCAATGACTTCCGCAAGAAGACAGAGAAGATTGTTCGTGAGTATGCACGTCTAGAGCGTCCAAACTCACTTCAGAAAGAGCACCTAGCCTGGAGACAGTTCCTGTTGGCTGAAGAGGGCGACCTAATTCAGAACGACGTTCTGTTTGACTACTTCGACTACTATTACGGTGACTATGTCATCACTGAGATTGGTGCACTTGCAGTCCAGAAGGTACTAGCTGAGTTTGATCTTGCAGGTACTGCTGAAGAACTAAAGAAAGAGATTGCAGAGAACAAGGGTTCAAAGCAGACTCAGGCGATTAAGCGTTTGAAGGTCGTTTCTTCATTCCTACAGTCATCAACTCCAACAACCTCAATGGTTTTGGATGTTCTTCCAGTTCTTCCACCGGAAATTCGTCCAATGGTTCAGCTAGATGGTGGACGTTTCGCTACCTCTGACCTAAACGATCTATACCGTCGTGTGATCAACCGTAACAACCGTCTAAAGCGTTTCATTGATCTAGGTGCTGTTCCAAAGACCATCTTGAACAACGAAAAGCGCATGCTTCAAGAAGCTGTAGATGCATTGTTCGACAACGGACGTCGTGGACGTCCGGTTACTGGAACTGGTAACCGTCCACTGAAGTCTCTTTCAGATCTTCTAAAGGGTAAGCAGGGACGTTTCCGTCAGAACCTATTGGGTAAGCGTGTTGACTACTCAGGTCGTTCAGTAATCGTTGTTGGTCCTCAGCTGAAGATGCACCAGTGTGGTCTTCCAAAGATCATGGCGTTGGAACTATTCAAGCCTTACGTTATGAAGCGTCTAGTTGATCAGGGTATTGCCCAGAACATCAAGAGTGCTAAGCGTATGGTTGAGCGTAGCCGTCCACAGGTTTGGGATGTTCTAGAAGAAGTTATTCGCGAGCGTCCAGTTCTACTAAACCGTGCTCCTACACTTCACCGTCTAGGTATCCAGGCTTTCGAACCTCTATTGGTTGAAGGTAAGGCTATCCAGCTGCACCCATTGGTTTGTGCTGCGTTCAACGCGGACTTCGATGGTGACCAGATGGCTGTTCACTTGCCACTATCTGTTGAAGCTCAGGCTGAAGCTCGTCTATTGATGCTTGCTTCTAACAACATCTTGAAGCCTTCAGATGGTAAGCCAGTTGCTACTCCTTCACAGGATATGATCATTGGTCTTTTCTTCATGACCACTGTCAAAGAAAACGCAATGGGTGAGGGACGTGTATTCGGTTCTGTAGCTGAAGCTCAGCTTGCATTCGATTCACACAACCTAGACCTACAGGCTCTTGTGAAGATTCGTATCGATGGAGTTATCCAGGAGACAACTCTTGGTCG
>JBDLVB010000024.1:0-8434 GCA_039805005.1 Actinomycetota bacterium | reverse complement strand
TTGACTAAGACTCAGAAGTTGAAGCGTGCAGTTGTGAACCAACTAGCTGCAACCGGTCACGTTGAGGTACTGACCTACCCATTCCTAAAGCCTGAGCAGAACTCAAGTTTCTTTGATGAATCTGTTTCTCGAGTAACTTTGGCTAACGCGATGCAAGAAGACGTAAACGAGATGCGCCTAAGCATGATTCCTGGTCTTATCGATGCGGCTAAGCGAAATGTTTCTAGAACACTGACAGATCTTTCCATCTATGAAGTTGGTTTGGTTTTCAAGCCTGCTAAGTCAAACGCAGATGTGAAATTGCCAAATGGAACATCTTTGCCAAGTGCCAAGGACTTAGAAGCATTGCACGCAAGTGTTCCTCAACAGCCACTTTCTCTAGGGGCTCTATTCATAGGAAACCGCATCGCAGAGCAGGTAGGTCGTAAGGCTGTTCGTTCTGGCTATGCAGATGCTATTCAAGCGGCTCGCATTGCTTTTCATGCAGTTGGTTTAGAGCTGGAACTTGTGCAGGCATCACCGCTTGGTTTCCACCCAGGAAGAACTGCTGAACTTAAGGTTCGTGGAACTGATGTCTCAGTTGGCTATGCCGGTGAGCTTCACCCAGAAGTAGCTCTAGCAAATGATCTGCCTAGACAGGTCGGCGCAATGGAAATTAATCTTGAGGTACTTTTCGCCAATGCTCCTGAACTTATTCAGGCTGGTTCTTTGGACACCTATCCAGCAGCTACACAAGATCTTTCACTGGTGATTGATGAAAACGTTCCTGCGGGACAGGTTCTAGAAGTTCTTGCTGAATCAGCAGGAGAGCTCCTAGAGGAAATAGTTTTAGTTGATGATTATCGTGGCAGCAACCTAGAGCAAGGGAAGAAGTCTCTTACCTTTGCTTTGAGATTCAGAGCTACTGATCGAACCTTGACTCAAGTCGAGGCTACGCAAGCCAGAGACAATGCTGTCTCAGCGGCTAATGCCAAATTTGGCGCAACAATCAGAGCGTAGGTATCCCATGAAACTAAAGGTAGCCATCTCAGGTGCCAGCGGGTATGTCGGAGGAGAGTTAGCTCGTCTTCTAGAAAAACATCCGAATGTTGAACTTGTTACCGTCACTGGAAACAGCAGTGTTGGTCAAACACTTGGGTCACTTAATCCCGATCTAGTTCAATACTCAGATCTAGTTTTTGTCGAAAACAACAAGGAAAACCTAGCTGGGCACGACGTTGTTTTCCTTGCACTACCTCACACCCAATCGGCAGAAGTTGCTACCTGGTTATCCGAAGACGTTTTAGTTCTAGACTGCGGAGCAGATTTCAGATTGGAATCTGCAGAAGCTTTCGAGAAGTTCTACAAAACCAAACATGCCGGCACTTGGGCTTACGGAATGCCTGAGCTACTTAGAGCAGGTAAAACTAAACAACGCAATCTACTAATTGGTCAAAAGAGAATTGCAGTTCCTGGTTGTAATGCCACTGCCATGACATTGGCTTATGCACCTCTACTCAGCGATAACTTGGTTGATGCTTCAGATTTGGTGGCAACTCTTTCCGTTGGCACAAGTGGTGCAGGAAGAAACGCTGAAGTGAATCAGGGAGAACTTTTGGCTTCGGCTTTTGCATATCAGGTTGGCGGAATACACCGTCACATTCCTGAAGTTGAGCAGAATCTGAATCGCGTTTCTACATCAAAAGTTTCTCTAACCTTCACACCTGTTTTGGTTCCAATGTTTAGAGGAATACTCGCTGTGAACACAGCAAAGGTTTTGGATGGGGTAACCCTTCAGGGCGTTAGAGACTCTTTTGAATCGGCTTATGGTTCAGAGCAGTTCATTGAGATTCTGCCTCAAGGTCAATTCCCTGACACCGCAAATGTTGAATTGAACAACAAGATTCAGATCGGTATCGCTCTTGATGAAATCACTCGTCGTGTGACAGTCATCTCAGCCATCGACAATCTAGTCAAGGGAACTGCTGGAGCTGCTATCCAGAGCATGAACATCGCTCTTGGTTTGGTTGAGGCAACTGGAATTGTTGCGGGGGATCACAATGATTAAGTCTGATTCCACCAATCTTGATTTAGCCAGAATCAAGGCACAGACCTTAATTGAATCTGCTCCTTGGATTAGAGGGTTCCAAGACAAGATCATCGTTGTTAAATTTGGTGGCAACGCCATGGTGGATGAGCAGTTACAGCAAGCCTTTGCTGAAGACATTGCATATCTAAACCTTGTTGGAATCAAAGCTGTGGTGGTGCACGGCGGTGGCCCACAAATCACATCACGCTTATCTGAACTTGGACTCAAGAGCGAATTCATTGATGGCTTACGAGTCACTCAATTAGAAGCAATCTCAGTTATTAGAGACGTTCTGATGCAGGAGATAAGTGAACCTCTGGTCAAAATGATTGAGAATGCAGGAGCGAAGGCAGCTGCTTTCAATGGTGAGACTGAGGGGCTCTTCAGTGCTCAGATCACTCGGCCTGATTTGGGTCTTGTGGGTGAAGTTGTTTCTGTGGATGCATCAGTAATTACACGCTCGCTAGAGGCAGGTTTGATTCCTGTTATCTCTACAGTTGCACCTGATAGTTCAGGTCAGCTTGTGAATGTGAATGCAGATTTGGCAGCTTCATCATTAGCAATTGCATTGCAGGCAGAAAAGCTAGTGGTGCTTACAGACGTCCCAGGGCTTTATAGTGACTGGCCCAATCGCGACTCATTAGTTAGTGAACTAAGTGCAAGTGAGTTGCAAGAAATGCTTCCTGATCTTGAATCGGGAATGATTCCAAAGATGCAGGCATGTTTGAACGCTGTCAACGGTGGGGTTTCAAAAGCTCACATTATTGATGGAAGAATTCCACACAGTGTTCTGCTGGAAATTTTCACCCCGTCAGGTATCGGCACATTAGTTGTTGCATAGGTAATGAAGAGAAGGATTAGTAGATGACTAGACACTTTTTGAGAGATGACGATATTTCTCCTGCAGAACAAAAAGAGATTCTCAATCTTGCTCTTGAGCTCAAGGCAAGTCCTTACTCTCGCAAAGTATTTGCTGGGCCTAAAACTGTTGCTGTGATATTCGATAAGACCTCCACTAGAACTAGAGTTTCTTTCGCCGTTGGAATTAGCGACCTAGGGGGAGTACCTCTAATCATTGATGCTCAAGGAAGTCAGATGGGGGCAAAAGAATCTGTTGCTGACACTGCTCGAGTTCTAGAAAGACAAGTCGCTCAAATCGTTTGGCGAACATACTCTCAGGCTGGCTTAGAGGAAATGGCAGAGTACTCAAAGGTTCCAGTCATCAATGCTCTAAGCGATGAATTCCACCCATGTCAGTTACTTGCTGATCTGCTCACAATCCAAGAGCACAAGGGAAAACTTGCTGGGTTGAAACTTGTTTACGTTGGCGACGGAAACAACATGGCCAATTCATATCTATTGGCTGGAGCAATGGCTGGAATGCATGTTGTAGCTGTGACTCCAGATAAGTACGCACCTGCATCAGATGTAGTTTCGAAGGCGACAGGGATTGCGGCTGCCACTGGTGGTTCGGTTTCTGTTAGCACCGACCCATCGTCAGCTGCCGTTGGTGCAGATGTGTTGGCTACTGATACTTGGGTCTCCATGGGGCAAGAGGCAGAAAAGGCTCAGAGAGTTCAGGACTTCGCTGGCTTCACTATCGATTCAGCACTTTTGAGTGTTGCAAACTCTGATGCAATTGTTTTGCACTGCCTTCCTGCATACAGGGGATACGAAATTAGTGCTGAAGTTCTAGATGGCCCACAAGCGGTGATCTGGGATGAAGCAGAGAACCGTCTTCATGCTCAAAAAGCCCTAATGGTATGGCTTGATGAGCGTGCCAAGTAAAATCAAAGTAATCCCAATGACGTTTGTTGTTGAGAGCATTTAAGGAGTAATGATGTCAGAACGCGTAGTGCTTGCCTATTCGGGTGGTTTGGATACCTCTGTTGGTATTGGTTGGCTAAAAGAAGCCACAGGCAAGGAAGTTGTCGCTCTGGCAATTGACGTAGGCCAGGGTGGCGAAGACATGGACGCAATTCGCCAACGTGCTTTGGACTGTGGAGCGGTAGAGGCCATCGTAATTGATGCGAAGGCTGAATTTGCTGATGACTATCTAATGCCAGCTCTGAAAGCTAATGCTCTCTATCAGAAGCGATACCCTCTGGTGTCTGCTCTATCTAGACCTCTAATCGGTAAGCACCTAGCTAGCGTTGCAAGGAAACTTGGAGCAGATAGCGTGGCTCACGGTTGCACAGGTAAAGGTAACGACCAGGTTCGTTTCGAAGCGGCAGTTGCTGCTATTGCCCCTGAGTTGAAGTCAATTGCTCCAATTCGTGACCTAGCTCTAACTAGAGACAAGGCAATCGAGTTTGCTGAGAAGAACAACCTTCCTATTGCTCAGAACAAGAAGTCACCTTACTCAGTGGACCAGAACGTTTGGGGCAGAGCAGTTGAGACTGGATTCCTAGAAGACCCTTGGAATGCACCAATTGAAGATCTCTATTCATACACTCAAGACCCAGATGTCTTCCGTGAAGCAACTGAAGTAACTATTCGTTTTGAAGCTGGTATTCCAGTTGCAATTGATGGAGTTAGATACTCAGCCATTGATCTGATTCAGAAGATGAATGATCTAGCTGGTGCTCACGGTGTTGGCCGTATTGACATTGTTGAAGACAGACTTGTTGGTATCAAGAGTCGTGAGATCTATGAGTCACCTGCAGGTATCGCATTGATTGCAGCCCACGAAGAATTAGAGAACCTAACCCTTGAGCGTGATGTGAACAGATTCAAGCGCGGCATTGAAGCACGTTGGGCTGATCTTGTTTATGAAGGACTTTGGTTCTCAGGGCTAAAGAGATCTCTAGATGTATTTATCGATCACACCCAAGAGCATGTCACCGGTGATGTTCGCCTAAAGATGCAGGGTGGTAGAGCAGTTGTTACTGGTCGCAAGTCAGAAGAGTCTCTGTATGACTTCAGCTTGGCTACTTATGACACAGGCGATACTTTTGACCAGTCCTTGGCTAAGGGCTTCATTGAGCTCTGGGCGCTACCTAGCAAGATTGCCTCTAGAAGAGATTCGAACAGGAAAAAGTAGTCATGTCTGAAACGTCTTCACTATGGGGTGGCAGATTCTCAGGTGCTACCAATGATGCTGTAGCTGCTTTGAGTCGCTCAATTCATTTTGACTGGCGTTTAGCACCCTATGACATCAAGGGAACTCGAGCCCACTTGCTTGCTCTTAGAGCAGCTGGCTATCTAGCCGAGGCAGAGCTTGTCAAACTTGATAAGGCATTAGTTGAACTCGATAAGAGGGTTACCTCTGGGATGTTCACTGCCAAGCCAGCGGATGAAGATGTTCACAGCGCGCTTGAGCGCGGTCTTATTGAGATGGTTGGACCAGAACTTGGTGGAAAGGTCAGAGCAGGAAGATCTAGAAATGATCAGATTGCAACTCTGATTCGCATTTATCTTCTGGATCAGGCTGCATTGATTAGAAATGAAGTTCTTCAGCTAATTGATGTGTTGACCACACTTGCTCAAGAGCACCTGAGCGAGCCTATGCCAGGACGTACACACTTCCAGCATGCGCAACCTGTTCTGCTATCTCATCACCTGCTAGCCCATGTCTGGCCGCTTGTTCGAGACCTTGAGAGATTAGCTCAGTGGAAAGAAAGAGCATCTTTTTCACCTTATGGTGCAGGGGCATTAGCTGGCACGTCACTAGAACTTGACCCAAACATTGTTTCTGATGCACTTGGTCTAACTGCTCCGATGGCTAACTCAATGGATGCGACTTCATCAAGAGATGTTGTTGCAGAATTCGCTTTCATCGGAACGCTAATCTCGATTAACTTGTCTCGATTCGCAGAAGAAATCATTATTTGGGCTAGCGCTGAATTCAACTATGTGAAACTCGCTGATGCATTCTCGACAGGCTCGTCGATCATGCCTCAAAAGAAGAACCCAGATGTTGCTGAACTTACAAGAGGTAAGACTGGGCGAATCATTGGTGATCTAACAGGTCTTCTTTCGACTTTGAAAGCGCTACCACTGTCATACAACAGAGATCTTCAAGAAGATAAAGAGCCTGTTTTTGATATCGCGGATACTTTGCTTTTGATTCTTCCTGCATTCACCGGAATGGTCGCCACGATGGAGTTCAACAGCGCACGCATGGAAGAACTTTCTTCAGCAGGCTACTCATTGGCAACTGACGTTGCTGAATGGCTAGTCAAGCAGAGAGTCCCATTCAGGGAAGCTCATGAGATCACCGGAAAACTGGTGGCTTTCGCAGAGAGCAATGAATTGGAATTGAGCGAAGTCTCAGATGTTGAGTTTGCTTCAATTAGCAAACATCTCACACCTGAGGTTAGGGAAGTGTTGACTGTTGCTGGATCAATTCGTTCTAGAACCGGCACCGGAGGAACCGCTGTGCCTAGAGTCCTAGATCAGATCAGTGCATTGCGTAAAATGGTGCCTAGCGAAAACAGATAGGTTTTACTCATGGCAACAAGCGATGCACTTGCACAACAGAGTAATGACACCAGCTTTTCCGATGTTTGGGAAGAACTGAAGTGGCGTGGTCTTGTTGCAATTTCTACTGATGAAAAAGAACTTCAGAGTGCTCTGAAGTCCTCATCGCTTACTTTTTACTGTGGTTTTGATCCAACTGCTCCAAGCTTGCACCTAGGAAACCTAGTTCAGCTGCTTGTCATGAGAAGGCTCCAGCTTGCAGGCCACAACCCACTAGTTCTTATTGGTGGAGCAACAGGACTCATTGGAGATCCAAAGCCAACTGCTGAAAGAACCTTAAACACCAAAGAGACTGTTGCGGAATGGGTTGAGAACCTTGGAGCCCAAGCTGCTCGTTTCCTATCTTTTGATGGTTCTAATGGAGCAAAGCTTGTAAACAACCTGGACTGGACAGCTCCAATGAGTTCCATCGACTTTCTTAGAGACATTGGTAAGCACTTCAGAGTTGGAAAAATGCTCAGCAAGGATGCAGTATCAGCACGATTGAACTCGGATGCGGGTATTTCCTTTACAGAGTTCTCGTACCAGATCCTTCAGGGGATGGACTTCCTCGAGCTTTACCGCCGAAACAACTGTGTTCTTCAAGTTGGTGGCAGTGACCAATGGGGCAATTTGACTAGCGGAACTGACCTGATTCACAAAGTTGAAGGTAAGAGTGCTTTTATCCTCGCAACTCCACTGATTACCGACTCTGAAGGTAAGAAGTTCGGTAAATCAGAGGGTAACGCCATTTGGTTAGACACAGATTTGACTACACCCTACGCTTTCTACCAATTTTGGCTAAACGTTGAAGATTCAAACGCTATCAACCTTCTAAAGGTCTTCACCTTCTTGCCTAAAGCAGAGATTGATGAGCTGGAGAAGCAGCTAGTCTCAGAGCCACACCTTAGAGCAGCTCAGAAGAAGCTTGCCTACGAGGTGACTTCACTGGTTCATTCAGCGGCTGCCACAGAGGCAGTAATTGCTGCATCTCAAGCTTTGTTTGGCCAGGGTGAGTTGGCCCAGTTGGATAAGGACACTCTTGAAGCTGCTCTAAAGGCGTTGCCTAACGTAAAGGCTCAGCTAGGTGCTGGAGTTGCAGATCTTTTGGTTGAAACAGGTCTAGTTGCCAGTAACAGCGCAGGTCGTAGAGCCATTGCCGAGGGCGGGGTTTACCTCAACAACACACGAATTGACGATGAAAAGGCAACTCTTGACCAAGCAATTATGGGGGAGTATGCCGTTCTTCGCAGGGGTAAGAAGACCCTTGCCGGAATTTTTATTCAAAATAGCTAAATTTCTTGGCTTCGATTTGACTTGAATGCCATAGAAGCGTAAAGTTTTACCTGTTGCCCATAGTTTGAGAAATCTATTTTTATGGATCTCGGCTCAAGTGCAACCAATCAACTCAACAAGAAACCAGTAAATTGGCGACTTTTGAGGGGATTGAACTTCCACTAATAGCTTCTAGAAATTTCTAGATTAAATGCGTATGTCTATTTGACTTATGCTGAAAAAGTGGTAAGTTAGTGAAGTTGCTCTGCGTGGGCCCCTGACAGGAAACCGCAGATGCATCCGATCCTTGAGAACTCAACAGCGTGCACAATGTCGATGCCAAGAACCTGGCTTCAAGAAGGCTTGCCTTTTTGAATGTTCAGTAGTAATTGGATTAGACAGATTGTCAGACAATCTGATTTAGTCAGATCAAATTGATGCCCCCATTTTCCGGGGGTTTCGTAAAACTTGGGCCGAAGCTTGCTTTGGTCCTAAAAAACTTTTACGGAGAGTTTGATCCTGGCTCAGGATGAACGCTGGCGGCGTGCTTAACACATGCAAGTCGAACGATGAAGCTGGAGCTTGCTCCGGTGGATTAGTGGCGAACGGGTGAGTAACACGTGAGCAATC
>JBDLVB010000023.1:0-8758 GCA_039805005.1 Actinomycetota bacterium | reverse complement strand
CAAGTTTGCTGCCAGTGCAACTGGGACTCTAGAGGCAGCTCCGGCAGATGTCTTCCATGCTGATGCAGTAACACCAACAGATCGACGCTGCGGAACAATGACTCCCTGACCACCGAAAGCAGCAACAGATCTAATGATTGCTCCCAGGTTTCTAGGGTCTGTAATTCCATCAAGGGCAACTAGTAGTGGCTTCTGACCTCGAGCCAGGATCTTGTCTAGCAACTCACTTGGGTGCTGGTAGTAGAATCTTGTCTAGCAACTCACTTGGGTGCTGGTAGTTATAAGGAGGAACCTGTAGAGCAATACCCTGGTGAACAGCATCGTGACCTGTCATACGATCCATCTCTGGACGAGTAACTTCACCAACAGAGATACCTCTTGAGTTTGCTAGCGAGATAGCTTCCTTAACTCGGTCATCCATTTCAATACGTGCAGCAATGTATAGAGATGTTGCAGGAACCTTTGCTCTTAGAGCTTCTAGAACTGAGTTACGACCTGAAAGAACTTCTCCAGATTCGGCAGCCTTTTGAACTCTTCTACCTGAACGTGCTGCTCCTCCAGCATTACCTGCTGTTCTTGAGCCAGGTGCAAGGAACTCACCCTTCTTAGTAGTTAGAGCAGAACCTGGCTTAGCCTTAGCAACTCTTGGAGTAACCGCTGCTTTGCGTTCTCTAAGCGCCTTCGCTTTAGCGGCTGGGTGATACTTACGGTCTTCAGCCTTAGGGGTTGGGCCACGACCTTCTAGTGCCTGACGGCCCTTACCTCCGGTGCCAACCTTAGGAGCTCCTTTAGAGCCACCCTTCTTAGCCTTTGCTGCGCCTGGACGGCCTGGTTTCCTAGCCATTAAAACTCCACATCGTTATGTCTTTCATGTCTTTGAGCGTTACGCCCAACTTTTCCAGCTCAACCCTGATTGCATCGGCTTGAGCAAAATCTTTAGCCAGCTTGGCTTCTTGTCTCTTCTGGATCAAAGCTTCAACTTGCCTTGAGAATTCTTCGCTATAGAGGGGTTCTTGGTAGGCAAATGTCAGCCCTAAAACATTAACCATAGCTTTGACTTGTTCAACACATAACTTTAGAGCATCTTGGTCATTGCTATCGAAAGCTGTGTTTCCGGCTCTAACTCTCTCATGTATTACCGCTAATGCACCCGGAACATTTAGGTCTGAGTCCATAGCTGCTTTGAATTCTTCAGGGATGTAACCGTAATCAACTTCAATTCTTCTGGTTTCGGTAGTTCTCTTGAGGAACCCGGTGATTCGATCTAGTGCTGCCTGAGCATCTCTGATTGAAGTCTCCGAGTAATCAAGGTTTGATCTGTATTGAGCGGATAGTAGCCAATATCTGATTGCTCCCCAGCTACCAGCTGCAGTTAGCTGTTCAACCGAAACACCATTACCTAAGCTCTTGGACATCTTGTTGCCATTGATTGTGACAAGAGCATTGTGTAGCCAGAAGTTAGCAAAACCATCCCCTGCTGCACTTGATTGAGCTAGTTCGTTCTCATGATGAGGGAAACGAAGATCTAGCCCACCACCGTGAATATCAAATGACTCGCCTAAGAAGTGCTTTGCCATAGCAGAGCATTCAATATGCCAACCAGGTCTAGCTAGTCCCCAAGGAGTTTTCCAACTGGCTGTTTCTGGTTCCTCAGGTTTGTGAGCTTTGAATAACGCAAAGTCATTTGGAGATCTTCTGCCATGGCTGACTTCTGTTTCGCCTTCCATGTTTTCAAGTTTCTGATTAGTTAGCTCACCATAGTTAGGCCAAGAAGAAGTATCAAAGAAAACATTTGCACTGCCATCTTCTGATTGGTAGGCATGGCCTAAATCAATCAACTTAGAAACAAGAGCAATCATGTCCTCGATATGTTCTGTTGCATGAGGCTTATGAGTTGGTTCTAGAATTCCTAGCTTCTCGTAAGCATCATCGAAGGTTGCTTCAACCTCTTTGGCAAATTCACGCCAATCACGATCTCCAGCGTTAACTAAAACTTTGTCGTCAATGTCTGTGACATTTCTAACTAGAGTCACGGTGTAATCAGACGCTCTTAGCCATCTGTTGAGAATGTCATAAACCAGAGCACTTCTAAGGTGACCTAGGTGAGGTGCTGATTGAACAGTTGGCCCACACACATACATCTCAACATGACCTGAGGTCAGTGGAGTAAACACTCTAAGTTCTTGGGATTTAGAGTCAAAAAGTTCAAGGGCCACGACTAGAGCCTACCTTTGGAGCTTTCAATTAGAGCGGTGGCAACAGCCCCAACTCCTTCAGAAGAACCCAGGAAACCAAGGCCATCGGTGGTAGTTGCCCCAACGCTAACCGGTGCTCCAACTAGTAAAGACAAGGCTTTCTCTACTTCTTCACGTCTAGGTGAAAGCTTAGGTTTGTTGCCGATAAGTTGAACGCTTACGTTCACGACCTTCCAGCCTGAATCACTCAGCAACCTAAGTGTTTCTTTGATAAACACTGAACCATTTGCTCCTGCATACTCAGGCTTATCAACACCAAAGTTCGAACCAATGTCTCCTAGCCCAGCTGCTGCCAATAGTGAATCCACTACGGCATGAGCTAGCGCATCGCCATCGCTATGTCCTTCAAGACCGACTTCATTAGGCCATAGAACTGTTCCAAGAAACAGTGGCTTGGTTTTATCTTCAGAGAACTTATGAACATCCGTTCCGATACCTGTTCTTTGTTCAGGCTTGTTTCCAAGAAGGAGCTCTGCATACTCAAGATCTGCCTGCACAGTTATCTTGAAAGCCATCGCATCTCCCAGAACAGAAGTAATTAGAACTCCTTGGGATTGAAGAAGGCTGGCATCATCTGTGAAATCTGCAGAAGCCGCCTCGTAACCCTTGACTATCTGATCTCTAAGGAAACCTTGAGGGGTTTGAGCAATACGAAGTTCATCTCTATTAACGGTTTCAAGAATCACATCTTGATTGACTGTTTTGATTGTGTCGACCACTGGAAGAACTGGAATCACACCGGAACCTGTTTCTTCAACAGCCTTGGCTACTCTTTCAAAAACTGAAGTTGGTGTGAAGCATCTAGCAGCATCGTGGATTAGAACAACATTGGCTTTATCGCTGACCTCTTTCAAGGCATTAGCTATTGAACCTTGTCTTGATAAACCACCAGGGGTGAAAGAGAGGTGAACTCTATCTCCAGCAAACTCTCGAGCGATAGTCTCAAACTCTTCAACTCTGTCTTCATGAGATGCAACAACTACTTGAACTAATCCTTGGATTGGCAAGATGTTCTCAAGAGCATGCTCCAAAAGAGTCTTCTCAGATATTTTGACTAAGGCTTTAGGAATCCCTGCCTGTAATCTGCTTCCGTCGCCAGCGGCAACGAGGATGACTGCTATTTCACTCATCTTTGCCTCCTAGTTGGGCCGTGAGGGTGGCTGAACTCTAACGAGCTCCCTTGGCCAAAACCTTTAGGATGTGTGCTTCAGCACCTGGGTCATCAGTCTTTAGAGCTAGAGCTAGCTCAGAAACAAGGATCTGCATAGCCTTAGCCAACATACGCTTTTCACCTGCTGATAGGCCACGGTCCTGCTGACGTCTCCATAGGTCACGAACGATCTCAGAAACCTTCATGACATCACCTGAAGCAAGCTTCTCCTGGTTGGCCTTGAATCTTCTAGACCAGTTGGTTGGCTCTTCAATGAATTCTTCTTTGAGCTTGGCTTCAACCTTCTTGACACCCTTGGCGTCAATAACGTCTCTAACGCCTACCTCTGATTCGGCAGTCTCTGCAGGTACCCAAATAATCAGGTTTCCAGCCTCTACCTTGAGCTTTAGGTATAGCTTCTTCTCACCGCGGAATTCCTTCTTAGCAACTTCTAGAATTGTGGCGGCTCCGTGGTGCGGGTAGACAACTGTCAGTCCCTTTTTGAATTCCATGGATAGCTTTCCCTTCGCAAACCCCCAGTTTACCACAGGTTCGAATATTTCAGCAGGTAGAATATAGATGCATTCAACAGGAGGAAAATTGCTAGTTCGTAGAGCTCTTTTAGCATCAAGTATCGCCATCGCCCTGAGTTTAGGAACAGCTGGCTGTAATTTCATCTCTCCAGTGTCTTCCCTTGACTACTACGCACCAAGTGATGGTGCTCAGGCCGACATCGGCAAGCTAAAGGCTAGAAACCTGATCTCTTTGCAGGACAAAGAAGGGAACTCAGGTTTTGTAGGAGCTTTTGCTAACTCAGGTAGTGCTGAGATCACCTTCGCGATCAAGTACACCAGTGCTGATGGCAAGACTGGCTACCGCGAGTTCACTGTTGGAGCATACGAATTATTGAACTTTGGCTACCAGGACACTGACTTCCTAGACCTAGACCTTGGTGGTAAGCCAGGAGATTCTAGAAACGTTTTGGTTTACACAGACACAGACCAGGCAAGCATCAACGTACCTGTTATGGATGCAACCTTGGTTGAATATGCTGACCTAGTTTCAAAACTAGGTAAGAACTAAACCTCGTATTTATAACCCAAGCCACGCACAGTAAGTAAGTGCACAGGTCTTGACGGGTCGTCTTCAATCTTTGATCTCAAACGCTTGATGTGGACATCAAGGGTCTTAGTGTCACCGAAGTAGTTTGAGCCCCAGACTCTATCAATAATCTGACCTCTAGTCAGTACTCGGTTTCTGTTTTCCAATAGCAATTCAAGTAATTCAAATTCCTTGAGAGGCATGTTGACCTTCTCATCTTTGAAGAACACTGTGTGTCTTTCAATGTCCATACGAATAGGTCCTGCTTCCAGGATGCCGTTCTCAGCTTCTCTTGGACCACCACTTCTTCTTAGAACAGCTTTCATTCTGGCAAGTAGTTCGTTTTTGGAATAAGGCTTTGTGACATAGTCATCTGCACCGATCTCGAAGCCAATGACCTTATCGATTTCAGTGTCTTTAGCAGTCAACATAATGATTGGGACATCTGAATCTGCTCTCAGAGCCTTGCAAACATCTTTACCGTTGAGCTTAGGAATCATTAGATCTAGAAGAACTAGATCTGCTCCTTCTTTAGTGAAGACATCAACGGCACTCTCTCCGTCTTCAGCTTCAATTACTTCATAGCCTTCACTTCTCAAAAGATAGACCAGTGGGTCTCTCATACCTGCTTCGTCTTCAACAACTAGAATTTTGGTCATTTTGTGTCCTTCTGTTGATCATCCTGATGGATCGGAAGTCTTAGTGTGAAAGTCGAACCTAGGTTTGGTCTTGAGAATAGAGTGACCTCACCTCCGTGGTTGTTGGCAGCGTGCTTGACGATAGACAGACCAAGGCCGGTTCCACCTGTGTCTCGAGAGCGAGATGGGTCAACTCGATAGAAGCGTTCGAAGACGCGCTCCTGCTGGTCAACTGGGATTCCAATACCTTTATCGATTACAGCTACTTCAGCAAAGTCATCTACAACTGAAAGCCCAACCCCAACGTTGCTGTTGTTTTCACTATAAAGAACAGCATTTTCAATCAGGTTCTTTAGAGCCATTGAAATAAGTTCTGAATCGCCATCAATCATGATGCCGCTTGGAGTATCAGCAGTAATTCGAACTCCCTTTGAATCTGCAAGGAACTGGTTTAGCTCTACTGCTTCATCAATTACGTGGCCTAGATCAAAAACTGCAATTTCACCCTTTAGATCTCCAGCTTGAATTCTTGAAAGCTGAATAATCTTTGTTACCAGTGCGCCTAATCTCTTGGATTCACGCTGCAGGTTCTTTGCAAACTTTTGAACCTGTTCTGGGTCATCCAGAGCAACCTGAAGTGCTTCAGAAAGAAGTGAGATTGCACTGATTGGAGTCTTTAGCTCGTGAGAAATGTTTTCAACAAAGTCTCTTCTTGTTTCATCAAGTCGCTTTGCTTCGGTTCTATCTTCAATAAGAAGAATCACAAGTTCTTCTGAAAGCAATGTCGCTCTAGCGGAAATAAACAACTTAGGAGAGCGATTGTTCTTAGCGAAGTAAAGTTCCTGGCTGACGCTCTGTCTTGTAACTCTTGCTTGAGTCATTAGTTCGACCAGCTCTGGGCTAATTACCTTGTCGTATTCAACCAGGCCGATATCTTTAGCCTTAGAGCTCTGGTCAATCACCTGATTAGTTAGATCTGCTACCACCCCGGCAGTGTCGAGCACCTCAAGGAAAGCGACAGCATCAGATGCCACTTTCTTCACTTTGGAAGAGCCGACCATAGTCAATACTTTCTGCCTGATTTCCCCCTCGGGAAATTTGTTTACTTTCTTAACACTAGCGAAGAGAATCCCCGCCTAAACTAAGGAACATAGGTCTAAACACAAGTGTTTAGGGCTGTTCACCGAAATGTTGGCAACTGTTAACTCTCCGGTGGGATGGTCTAAAGGTAAGAGAAAGAGAAGACCCATGCGCGATTTGTTTCAGAAAGAGCTTTCAGAAGTTCAGGAACGCCTAGTAGACCTGTCAGCCACAGTCACAGAGATCATGTCAAAGGCATCAGCGGCTTTCCTAAGCTCAGATGTAAAGAAGGCTGACGAAGCCATCGCCCTATGCGAAATCAACGAAGAACGTGCCCTTGTTATTGATGAAATGGCAATTCGTATTCTTACAACCCAGGCTCCAGTAGCTAGAGACCTCAGAGTCCTAGTAGCAGCCTTGAGAATTAGTGCATCCCTTGAGCGTATGGGTGCTCTTGCTGGACACATTGCTACCATCGCTAGATTCAGATACCCAGAATCAGCTGTGCCAAAGTCACTAGTCAAGACCTTCACCGAGATGGGTGAACTTGATGTTGCCCTGGGCAAGAAGCTAACCAAACTTCTAAAGAACACAGACCTAGATCTAGCCAGAAGCATTCAGGCTGAAGATGCAAGAGTTGATGAATTGCACCGCTCAGTATTTGACACTGTTCTTTCACCTAAGTGGAAAGAGAATGCTCTACACACAGTGGACGTAACTCTAGCTAGCCGTTACCACGAAAGATTTGCTGACCACGTAGTAGACATCTCAGCCAAGGTTGCTTACCTCACCACTGGTGACTGGTCAGAACTAGAAGGCTAAGACTTACTTCTTACCTTGATTAGCAACAGCTGCAGCTCCAGCTGCAGCTGCTTCAGGATCTAGATACTCTCCACCTTTTACAAGTGGCTTGAAGTTTTCATCTAAGCGATAAACCAACGGAATACCAGTTGGAATGTTTAGTTCTGCAATGTCTTCATCACTCACACCATCCAAGTGCTTGACAAGTGCACGAAGAGAGTTTCCGTGAGCAGTAACCAAAACAGTCTTGCCAGCAATCAGATCTTTGCTAATCTCGTGTTCCCATAGCGGCATCATTCGAATGAGAACATCCTTGAGACATTCAGTCTTTGGAATGTTTGCTCCTAGATCTGCGTATCTCTCATCCTTAGCCTGAGAGAACTCACTGTCATCTGAAATTGGTGGTGGTGGAACATCAAAAGATCTTCTCCAGATTTGGAACTGCTCAGGACCATACTGAGCTAGTGTCTCAGCCTTGTCCTTACCTTGCAGATCACCATAGTGTCTCTCATTTAGACGCCAGTCACGCTTGACATCAATCCATGATCTTTCAGCTTCAGCCAAAGCGATGTTCGCTGTGTTGATGGCTCGCTTGAGACGGCTTGTATAAAGAAGGTCTGGCTTTAGCCCTGACTCAGCAAGCAGTTGCCCTGCACGCTTAGCTTCGGTGCGACCCTGGTCGCTTAGATCAACGTCCACCCAACCGGTGAACCGGTTCTCCTGGTTCCAAGTGGAATTGCCATGTCTTAACAAGATAAGTGTGTATTCAGCCATGCCTCAAGTTTACCCAGTTAGCCTAGAAGGCATGGCTATAAAGAAACCGGTTGGTGCAATCACTCGAGGAACTACCAACCCCAACCGACTCAGGAGAGTCGATAGGTTCATAGCCAATCTCCCCCCGCTCAAAGCATCTAACCCAATAGTTGTTGATTTAGGGTTCGGGGCCACACCAACAACATCAATAGAGATGCTGCAGAGACTTGCTCAAACTAATCCTCAAGTGAGCGTCATCGGAATTGAGATAGACAGAGAAAGAGTTGAACGAGGTATCCCTTTCCAAACCAAGAACTTGTTGTTTGGTTTGGGAGGATTTGAGATTCCACTGCCTAAACCTCATTCAGACAAACAAGTTGATGTGATCCGAGCAATGAATGTCTTGAGACAGTATGACGAGAGTGAAGTGCTCTCCTCATGGGAGCTAATGCAGTCAAGGCTTACTGACGGTGGTTGCATTGTTGAAGGAACTTCAGATGAACTGGGACGAATAGCAAGTTGGGTCACTCTGTCTAAAACTAAAGTTGTGAGCTTCACAATTGCCCTCAAACTGAATGAGGTAGAGAGACCATCGAAGGTTGCGGAGCGACTACCAAAGATACTGATTCATAAAAACGTCGAAGGCGAAGCTATCCACAGACTTCTTAGAGAACTCGACGAAGCCTGGTTCAGAAACTCTGGACTCTCAACTTTCTCCCCAGCTCAACGATGGATAGCAACTTGCAGAGATCTAAAGAATTCAGGTTGGCCGATTACCAACAATCAAAAACGCTGGGCTTTGGGGGAACTTACTTTAGATTTTGAAGCGGTCGCTCCACTAAACCTCAGGTAGTTCAGCTCTAGCCTCATCCTCTGTCATCCCAGTTGCACACAATAGATCAACTAGTAGCGGACGAAGAAGTAAGAGAACACTAGCTTCACGAAGTTGATCGGCGATACCGAATTTCTTTGGATCTAGT